>PBMZ01000112.1 GCA_002722955.1 Planctomycetaceae bacterium
GCCGAAAGCCTTGGCGGCTTCCGCTACAATTGAATGCTTTGGTTGTATTGAGAGTCCAGTGGCTCACCAAAGAAGCTCGGCATTTCCGAAAAGCCGGGCTTCTCCCATATTACTCCAGCCGACTCCCGGTGATTTCGGGAAACAGACTCCCGTTGCATTCCAATCGGACCGATTCAAGTTAAACTGGGCAGCACGGGCGAAATTTCATGCCGCCATTTTTGTGCGCATTTCACGACGAGCGTGCGAGCAGACTGAAGGATTTCCGTAATGCCACTGGCTGGACAAGTGGTTGACTTGCAAAAGCACTACGACCTGGGATCGGTCGTCGTAAAGGCGTTGCGCGGTGTGAGTGCTGATTTCCCTCAAGGTGACTTCGTCGCCATCATGGGAGCATCCGGAAGCGGCAAGAGTACGCTGCTGAATATCCTTGGCGGTTTGGACCGTCCCACTCACGGCAGTTATTTCTTGGGCGGTCACGACATCTCGAAACTGACCGACGACCAGCTCAGCGTGATCCGCAATAAGATGATTGGGTTCATCTTCCAATCGTACAACTTGATCGCTCAATACACGGTGTTGGAGAACATTGAAGTTCCGTTACACTATCGCCACGGATATCCGCGCATCGGCTCGCGCGAACGGAATCGTTGTATTGATTTGGCCCGGGAAGTCGGACTCGGCGATCGATTGGATCATAGACCGTTTCAGCTTTCCGGCGGTCAGCAGCAACGCGTTGCCATTGCGCGGGCGTTGGTCAATGACCCTCAGATCATTTTGGCTGACGAACCGACGGGCAATCTTGACTCGAGCACCGAAGCCGAAATCATGGACGTTTTGAGCAGGCTGAATGCCCAAGGCAGAACGATCTTGATGGTCACGCATGAACCGAACATCGCCGAGTTAGCAAGGCGAACAATCGTTTTGAAGGACGGTCTGATTGAGAGCGACACTCTCGCCGGAGCGCCTCGTCGAATTGTCGAGCCACCCGCGGCTGTCGTCACCTCGCAACCCGCGCCGCCGCCTTCGGTCGAATTGTCGAATGTAGCCGCCGAAGCAGCGCCGCAGACCGCTCCGGCAACACGAGTTCCCGGTCGATTGACCATCGAGCCGCCGAAGCCGACAGCGGCATCTGTCGAGAGCAGCAGCGCGACAACGCCACCGCCTCAACAACCAACGGCTCCTGAACCTGGCCGGCTAACCATTACGCCATCGGCCGCAGCAACGCCTACGGCAGAGCCACCGAAAGAACAATCGATTTCGGAAGCGCCGCCTGAAACACGTGCTCCATCAACACCAGCAGCCGGTCGAATCACGATCGATTCGCCGCCTGAGCAAGCTGCACAACAGCGAGCTGTACAAACTTTGGCGCCGACAACAGGGACTCCGTCCTTGACCTCATCGATCTCAGCCGAGCCGGTCGCACCAAGTCCAGGACGATTGACGGTCACTCCACCAGCGGCAGCAACGACGGGATCAAGCCCTGCGTCAACACCGACCCTGAAGGGATCCGGGCAAGAATCGGATTCGAACGTTGCCGAGACAAAGGCAGCCTCGCCGAGCCCCGCGCCGGGACGTTTGACTGTGACACCTCAACCGCAAACTCAAGCCAAGCCTGCCGAGCAAACGAAACCGCAACAGAAAACATCGGGCGCAAAGATTTCGGCTTCGTCCGAGTTGGAAAAACTGATCAACGTACCCAAGAAACCGGAAGCCCCAGCGAACGCAGCCCAAGACGTTGGCGACGTGACAACTGGCTCAGTGGCCCAACAACCTCAACCCGAGTTGGAGGATCGAGGAACGCCAGCGGCGCCGCGCGAGACAAAACCTGCATCGCCACCTCCCCCTCGGAAGCGTCCGACCAGCAGCATCCCAGACGCGCCTCCCAGCCAACCACCACAACCTCTTGAAGGCGACAGTGATCCGAAGAAACAACGGATTACGCTGACTCGCGAGCAACTTGAGTCGTTGCTGCGACAACAACAGCTGATGCAAGAACAAAAGCAGCAGGCTCCAACGAAGAAGCCGTCTCAAGCTTTCTACCAGTTCTTGGCTGATCAGGACGCCCCCGACAAGTCGTGACGATCTTTACGGCTGTAGTTGCGTCAACGACCTTAAGCGATTTTACTCGTTTAACCCGTAACCGTAGGCGAGGATTGTCTGGTTTGCTCCTCGCCTACGGCTACGGGCTAAACTAGAAGTTACTACCTCGTCACGTACCAGACCGAATTACCTAATAATTCTCGTCGAACAACGATATAAATGATGGGTGACTTCGCCCTTGATGACATCGTTGATTGTTGTCCGTTGAATCCTTCAGGTTGATCCCGTGTTACTTCGCCTTTTCTTACTATTTACGATTGTGCCATTGATCGAGCTGTCGCTATTGATGCGCGTCAGCGAAGAGACCAGTGTCTCGTTTACGATATCCTTGGTCTTGATCACCGGTTTCGTTGGTGCTGCATTGGCTAAGCGGCAAGGCCTTCGCACTTGGCAAAACATTCAGGAACAAACGGCAAGCGGTCGCGTTCCCGGTGGAGCGCTCGTTGATGGGCTGCTCATCCTGATCGCCGGTGCGGTGTTGATAACACCAGGAATCCTTACCGACCTTTTCGGTTTCGCTTTACTGATCCCGCCTGTTCGAGAGATCCTGAAGGCGTACCTCACGAAGCGATTTGAAGCTCGCACGGTTGTGCAGACTTCCACATCGTTTCACTCGGCAACAACGCAGTCTTCACCAAGCGGACCGCAAATCATCGACGCGGAATTCACTCGCCATCCATCAGATTCCTGATAGAACATCGCTGTCAACAAATCGCCGAAGTGACGCTCCTCGACATTCGTGCTAGAATGGTGTTTGCTTACCCGGTCGCAAGTTCGCGGCCCAGTAATCAAGCAATGAGGTGATCGAGCCCATGTTCAGGCTGCGGTCAGTTGTTCTACTTCGACATAGTTTGTTGGCGATCGCGATTGGCTTCTTGCCAACAACATCCGCGCACTCCGCAGATTACGTGCGTGATGTGATCCCTGTCTTGACGAAGGCCGGTTGCAACGGGGGCAAGTGTCACGGTTCATTCCAAGATCGCGGTGGCTTTCGCTTATCGCTCTTAGGATTTGAGCCCGAGATCGATTTTCATGCACTCGTTCACGAGGATCGCGGGCGAAGGTTGTCCAAGAGTGCGGCTGCTCAAAGCCTCGTCCTTCGAAAGGCAACGGCCGCGATGCCTCACGGGGGCGGCCGTCGAATCTCGACCGACAGTGAATCCTACATCAGTGGATTGCCAACGGCGCGAGGAATTCGGATTCGACACTTTCCGTGGAACGCTTGGAAGTCGATCAAGGCGACGTCGTCTTGACGGCAGAAAAATCGTTGTTCGCGCCGTTTGGTCCGATGGCAAGGTCACTGATGCCACACCGTGGGCCTTGTACGAAGTGCGCGATGAGCAAATTGCTGAAGTCAACGAAAGCGGCCACATCGAAGCTGTTCGATCTGGCCGCACAGCGATTACGGTCACGTTCATGGGGCAGGTCAACGCCGTGACTGTCACCGTGCCATTTCAGACTCAAGCCGTTGCTGAGAAATTTGAAACGCGAACGTTTATTGATCGCTTGGTTGCCGCTGAGTGGAAGAAGGTGGGTTTGTCGCCAACAGCTCAGGCCGACGCTGCAACTTTTCTGCGGCGTGCTTTGATCGACATCACAGGGTCTATGCCGACCACGGAAGCAATTCGTTCATTTCTAAAATCCACCGACACCAACACACGCGACAAGGCCATCGACTCGCTGCTGGAACGGCCAGAATACGTCGATTGCTGGTCCACGAAGTGGGTCGATTTGTTGCGTGTCCATCGCCGATACCTGGGCGATAAAGGCATGTGGTCGTTTTGGGGTTGGGTGCGGAATGCTGTTCGCGAAAATCGCCCCATCGACCAAATGGCACAACAGCTTATCACGTCGAAAGGCAGCCTTTTCGCCAACGGCGCGACGGCGTTCTACTATGTTGATAAACGCCCCGAAGAACTCGCCGAGACAACATCACAAGTGCTCTTGGGCATTCGGTTACAATGTGCGCGTTGCCACCATCACCCTTACGAGGTTTGGAGCCAAGAGGACTATTACGGTTTGGCGAATTTCTTCACACGAATTCAGATCAAAGACAACGGTGACGGCGCGCGATACGGCGGCACGAAGTTGTTGCGGCCCGTACCAAACATTCCCAAGGAACGACGACTGCGCATCAGGTCTCAGGCTCTCGTTCGAGCTTTCGGACACGATGCCGATCCCACGACAAGTAATGATGTCCGCGTCGAGCTTGCCCAGTGGATTACGAAATCCGACAACCCATGGTTTGCCCGCAATGTTGTAAACCGCTACTGGGCACATTTCATGGGGCGAGGGCTGGTCGAACCCGTCGACGATTTGCGCGCAACGAATCCGGCGTCTCATCCCGAGCTGTTGACGGCGCTGGCAGACGATTTCGTCAAGAGCGGCTATGACGTAAAGCACTTGATTCGACAGATCTGCCGTTCCAACACCTATCAACTGGACGCTGAGGTGGCGCCCAAGCATGACGTCGATGGTATGTTTTATACCCATCACAAGTTTCGGCGTTTGCCGGCGGCCGTGCTGTTGGATGCCGTTAATCAAGCATGTGAAACGAAGGAAGAATTCGACGGCAGACCTACCGACACACGGGCTCAATCGCTGCCTGATCCGCAGATTCCCAGTTACTTTTTGACAACCTTCGGTCGTTCGGTTCGCAACAGCCCATGCGAGTGTGCTTCGTCGAACGCACCGGATTTAACACAAGCACTGCACTTGATCAACAGCGAGGAAATTCAATCCAAGGTCGCTGCGAAGAAGGGACGAGTTACTCGATTGACTTCTTCGAAATTGTCCACCGAGGAGATTATTGAAGAACTGTATCTAGCCACATTCGGGCGCTTGCCTAGCAAAGCAGAATCAAGAACGGCCAGCCAATTGATTACCGAATCAGAACCGTGGCAACTTGGCATTGAAGACTTCATGTGGTCGCTCTTGAACTCTACGTCGTTTGTCTTCAATCATTGATCGTAAAATGGTTAAACGAATAAGCCACGGTGTCGACGTACTACGGCCGGCTTCGGCCCTGCTGAATGATCTGCGTCAATTGCTTCTTCAGCTTGGCCGTAATCTCCGGATGAACCTCCGCAACGTTGAATTTCTCGACAACGTCGCTCTTCAAATTGAAGAGTTGATACTGTGGCACTTTCTTGTTTGCCAACTTTTGCTCGACAACAACATTGCGGGCCGTCTTTCTGTCATAACGATGCAGTTTCCAATCACCGGCAAGTAGCGCATAAGTCCCGTTGTTGCCGTTGTTTTGCTGCACCAAGTGATCACGCCCCCGAGCCTCTTTCTTTCCGAGCAATGCTCCCAATACGTTGAAGCTGTCCAGGCAACCATCTTTCGGCAGCTTCTGCCCTGTCAAGTCCGCAAGACTCGCAGCCAAGTCGATCGTGCAAACGACTTCCTTGCTAACACCGGGTTGAATGCGTTTCTTCCAACGTGTGATAAACGGCGTTCGAGTGCCACCCTCGTAAACACTGTACTTTCCGCCGCTGTAAGGTCCCGCGGCCCGATGAGAGCCGAGTTTCTCTAAGGCATCATCTTTGTATCCGTCGTCCATAACTGGCCCGTTGTCACTGCAAAAGACGACAAGTGTCTTATCCGCCAGCTTCAAACGATCTAGCGTCTTCATTAACTCGCCCACACACCAATCCAACTGCACGATGGAATCGCCGCGGTAGCCCAGCGACGTCTTACCTTGAAATCGCTCGTGCGGAATTCTTGGAACGTGAATATCGTGGGACGAGAAGAACAAGAAGAACGGTTTGTCTTTATTCTCTTCCATGAATTCCACGGATTTCTCGACCCATTTGTCAGCGAGGTCCTCGTCACGAAATCTTGCCACATGGCCGCCGGTGTAGAATCCGATGCGGCTGATTCCATTATGAATGGTCGAGTTATGTCCGTGCGACCAATCCATCTTTAGTGTATAGCGGTGTGTCATCCCTGTCGGGTGATCCGGGTTTGGTTTCTTCGTGCCTACCCAAAGCGGGTCGTTGGGGTCAAGGTTCGGGACTCGATGATTGTGAACGTAAACCTGCGGAACTCGGTCGTTCGTCGTCGGTAACAGAAAACAGGTATCGAAGCCAATTTCGAGCGGCCCGGGTTTCAAGTCGCCATTCCAATTCGGGCCACTTTCGCCACCCAACCCAAGGTGCCACTTGCCGATGACTGCGGTCGTATATCCAGCACGCTTTAGAATCGAAGCAACAGTCTCGGTCCCCGGCTTGATGATGGCAGGTGCATTCGGTGGCGCGATGCCAGTTCGCTTGCCTCGAAACGCGTAAGTTCCCGTTAGCAATGAGTATCGCGTCGGAGTACATGTCGACGCCGAACAGTAGCCACTTGTGAACTTCAACCCCTCGGCGGCCAACTTGTCGATGTGCGGAGTCTTAAACGACTTCGCGCCGTAACAAGAGAGAGCACCATAACCAAGGTCATCAGCCATGATCACGACAATGTTGGGTTTCTCGGCGAAAGCAGATTGCCCAACTGCGAAGGCGATGGTGAGCGTAAGAAGGGACAAGATGTGCTTAATCATGTTGTTGCTCAATCGAGAGTTTTGATATGAGAAGCCCGGCTTTTCAACAATTTCAACAAAGCCGGGCTTCTTTTAACGTATTGAAGCGACTTCTATTATTCAATTTCCACGTCGATCCAAACCAAGCGATGATCCGACGCTCCGACTAGTTTCACGGCATCATCATTGGGATGCGGCCAAAAGACACCAGAGCCAAGGACCTTAAGGTTGTTGGACGGCAAGACGTAGTCGATCCGTAAGTTGCCCGCTGTGTTGTCCGAAAAGTCTGCGGTGTCGTACTTCGGATTTCCTTTATGTCCAAGGTTCTTGCCACCTTGGATTCGCGCGTGTTCGGAAGCGCCATCACTTGATGGTTTGCTGTCTGCGACTCGCGGATGGTTTAGCAATTGCCGAATTGGAAAATCAGTGCTGTCGCCATCAACGGGATCGGCATTTAAGTCGCCGGCGATTACAAACTGGTCTTTCTCTGCTAAACCAGCAGGTTGCCCCTTATCATCTTTGATATAACCGCTTTTTGATGGCGAGATATAGTCGGCCCAAAACCGAATCTCATCATGGTTGCGTCGACCGTTTCGGTCTTCTTTCCCATCGAAGACCGGCGGCGTTGGATGAGAAGCCAAGAGATGGATGGTTCGCTTGCCGACCTTTAATGGCAAATCCCAATGGCTCTTCGAGGACAGTCGAAACACTTCAAGGACATCGTTTGAGTAATACGGCTGCTTCGTCTTCGGGTTGATCGGTAACAAGGCACCCGGCATCTCTTTCCACAAGAACTTTTGAAACGTTCGGACCGTCGCCTCTTGAATCGGGAAGTTTGAAAGGACAAGCATCCCAAACTGGCCGGGATAAAAACCAAATCCAAAGCAATCGTTGGGATCCGTCGTCTTGCCGTTGGCATTTAGATCCTTGCCGCTTCGCACTCCGGTATTGACCGGGCCGGAAAAGTGCCATCTGTAGCGAAGCGGAGTTTGTCCACCTTGAGACTTCGCTAGATAGTTCTCTTGAAAGCTTTTGGCAGCCGCGCCGTCCTTGTCGTAATCGAATTCATTCAACAGAACGATATCGGGACGGACCCGCTGTAGGATCTCGGCGATCTTCTGAGCTTGACGGTTGTTCGGCGACTTCAGATCGTCAACCAACTGACCACTCTGGCGGCGATTCAATGAGACGTTAAAAGTGGCAATGCGGACCTTATCATCATCAGCTTGAACAGCATTCACGCTGAGAACAATCAGAGTAAACGTGACGAACAAGCGTTGAAGGCTTTGAGTGTGATTGGTCATGTTTCGCTTCGTTATTCTTCGTCAGCCGCTGACTCGGCTTGCTTGCCTTCTTGGTACAGGTCTTCCATCTCTTGTAGTGTGGCCTCATCAATGGAGCGACCTTCCGCCTTGAGGCCTTCCTCGATGTACTCGAACCGTCTTTGGAATTTCCGGTTGCTACGCCGCAAAGCTTCTTCGGGATTGATGCCCCAGCGTCGAGCTATATTGGCTAGTACGAAGAGTACATCACCAAGCTCGTCTTCAACACGATCCTTTTGATCGCTGTCTTCAATGGGCGTGTCGGGCGTTGGCTCGACATCGACCGAGGCGGGAATCTTGGGAACATTGCCGTGCGAGAACAACTCCGCTGTCAGCTCGGCGAATTCCTCGCGAAGCTTATCAAACAACATTGCTCGATGTGGAAAGTCGTAGCCAACTCGAGCCGCTCGCGCGGTGATCCGGGCCGCTCGCGCCAATGCCGGAAGTTCTGCGGGGATACCTTCCAAAGTGGATTCGCGTCTTTTTTCGCTCTTCTTGGCCTGGTCCCAATGTTGGCTAACTTGCTCTGACGTTTCGGCGTGTTCTTCACCGAACACGTGAGGATGTCGACGGAGCATTTTGTCCGCGAGCCCCTCGACCACGTCCAATAAACTGAAGCGTCCTTCATCCGCTCCGATTTGCGAATCCAAGATGACTTGCAGCAACACATCCCCCAGCTCTTCAACGATCGCCGCATCGTCACCCGAGTCTATTGCTTCTAACAGCTCATAGGTTTCTTCCAGCGTGTACGGCTTGATCGTTTCCAGAGTTTGCTTGCGGTCCCACGGACAACCTTCCGGAGACCGAAGCTTCGCCACGACATCACACAGGCGGCGAAACGCCGGCCCCATCAACTCCGGATCGGGTGGCGTACCTGGTTGAGGCGATGTTGCATCCAATGGCTGACGGCTTTCGTTCAAAGCAAGACCCCCGCGATACAAGCCGTCATGCAACATGCGAGCATCCCACCAAACATGGCTCGCATTCCCAATGCCGCGAGGTCGCCGCGTCGCTCGGGAGCAATGCCGCCGATGCCGCCGATCTGAATTCCGATCGATCCAAAATTCGCAAATCCCGACAACGCATAAGTCATAATGACCGTCGTGCGTTCGCTCAGTTGATTCTCGGCACCCGCCGCCGATGCGTTGGCCAATTGATCGTAGGCCACGAACTCTGTCAGCACCAGTTTGACACCGAGCAACTCGCCGCACTTCATACAGTCCTGGGTCTCAATTCCCATTAGCCATGCAATTGGCCAAAACACATAACCCAACAAAACCTGAATCGACCACTCTTGGCCGAAGAAGTTGCCAAACCAACCAATGATGGCATTGCACATTGCCAGCAGCGCAAGGAACGCAATCAACATCGCACAAACATTCAACGCCAACTTCATTCCATCAGACGCGCCAATTGCGGCCGCTTCTACGATGTTGCTTCCAGGCTTCTCGGTCGAAGTCTGGACAAACCCCAACGTCTCCGGTTGATCGACCTCGGGCTGCATGACCTTCGCGATCAGCAATGCGGCCGGTGCTGAGATCACCGAAGCCGTCAACAAGTGACCGGCGTTGATGCCCATGCCAACATAGGCGGCCATCACGCCGCCGGCAATTGTCGAAAAGCCACCAACCATCACCGCCATCAATTCGGACTTTGTCATACCGAGCACATAGGGGCGAACGACTAGCGGAGCTTCCGTCTGTCCAACAAAGATGTTTGCAGCAGCAGAAAGGCTTTCGGCTCCTGACGTGCCCAGTGACTTTTGCATGACGATCGCCAGCAGCCGGATGATCTGCTGCATGATGCCAATGTAATACAGTACCGACATCAACGCCGAGAAAAACACGATCGTTGGCAACACACCGAAAGCAAAAGTCCGCAGCAGCGTGAACGGTGCGGGTAAACCGTCCTCACCCTCGCGCGGATAGACGTTGAACATGAACTCGCTGCCAGAGCCGACGAAACTCATCAGCGTACGAAAGAAATCGTCGAACTTGCCAAAGGCAGATCGTCCAAATGGTGTTTTCAAAATCAGAAGCGCAAACACAATTTGAAGCAATAGGCCGCCACCAATGATGCGCCAGTTGAGACGTTTGCGGTCGGAGCTAATCAGCCATGCCAAGCCGATCATTGCAAACAGACCGAAGAAACTAATGACGCGTTCCATATCTAGAATGTCTTTCGTTAGACGTTCAGACGAATGACGGTGGTGCTCATATCAGCGTTGCGTATTAAAGATGCGATCGCCGGCATCGCCCAAACCCGGCACGATAAATTTGTTCGCGTTCAATTGTTCGTCGATGGCGCAAACATGAATGCTCACATCTGGAAACAGGCGAGAGACCTCTTCGATGCCTTCCGGAGCCGCGATGATCGACAACACTTGGCAGCGTTCGACTCCCCAGCGTTGCAGCGCACTCAATGCCGCACAGGCCGAGCCGCCTGTTGCCAACATCGGATCCAACACTAATGCCACGTCGCTGGGTTCGGATTCGGGAAGCTTGCTGTAGTATTCGACGGGCTGCGCCGTTGCCTCATCGCGGTAAAGTCCTAAGTGCCAGACTTCGGATGATGGAATTAAGTCGAGAATCGGTTCAACCATTCCCAAGCCGGCTCGCAAGATTGGCACCAACGCGATTCGCTGCGCCAGCTTGGACCCCGTCATCGCTGTTAACGGAGTCGTCACCTCAAGCGGTTCAAGCGCTAAATCTTGCGTCGCCTCGTACGCTAATAGCTCAGCCAAGCGGCGGACGCAGGACCGAAACTCTTCCGGTTGCGTCGCCACGTCTCTTAGCCGAGACACATGGTGCCGCATCAAGGGATGCTGAACTTCACTGGCTTTCACTGTCTCACCAGACATGATTTACTCGCTGAAACAAGGACTAACTCAAATCTACCCGCCCCCGACTTTACGTCGGGGTTTCTTGCGTTTTTGCACTACAGGACAAATAGTGCATAGACGCGAGAACGCCTGAGATAAACTCAGGGGCGGGCAGGTTTTCATCTGCCACATGCTAACTCAAACCGTTATGCTTCAGTAGTGGCTCTGGAGAAGGCTCTCGGCCGCGGAACGCCTTGAAGACTTCCATCGGATGTTGACTCCCACCGAGCGCCAAGACGGTGTCACGAAATCTTCGGCCCGTTTCGGCAACCGCTTGCTCGTCATCGAGCCCAGCTTCTTCGAACGCATTGAAAGCATCGGCACTCAGAACTTCTGCCCACTTGTAACTGTAATAGCCGGCCGCATAGCCACCAGAAAAGATATGCTGAAATGCACACAGGCTGCGGTCTTCTTCCAATTGCGGCAACACCGAAGTCTTCTGGCTTACAGATCGTTGCACTTCGAAAACGGTTTGATCACCGTCTGGATCGAAATTGGAATGCAATGTCATATCAGTCATACCGAACAACAACTGTCGCAGCATCATCGTACCGGCACGATACGTTCGGGCGGCGCACAGCTTTTGGAACAGATCGTCCGGCAACGGCTCGCCAGTTTCGTAATGCCCCGAGATACCCATTAACGTCGGGCGATGATAACACCAGTTTTCCATGAATTGACTGGGAAGTTCCACAGCATCCCACTCGACGCCGTTGATTCCTGATGCGTCGGCTTCATCGATCGTTGTGAGCATATGTTGGAGGCCGTGTCCGAACTCGTGGAACAGGGTTTCGACCTCACGGAAAGTCATCAAGGACGGCGTGTCACCAACGGGAGGCGTTCCATTGCAGACCAAATGAGCCACCGGTAAGACGACCTCGCCGTTTACTCGGCGACGCACCATGCACTCGTCCATCCACGCGCCGCCTCGTTTGTCGGCCGGTCGCGAATACGGGTCCAGATAGAATGCCGCCAATGGCGTTCCGTCTTGATCAGCGATCTTGAAGAAGCGGACGTCCGGATTCCAAATCGGAGCCTCGCCTTCTGCGGCGACAACTTGGATGCCGAAGATTCTCTCGACCAATTCGAACATGCCAGTCAGGGCGCGGTCCAAAGGGAAGTATGGGCGGATTTCTTCATCGGTATAATCGAAGCGGCTTTCGCGCAGTCGCTCTGCCCAGAAACCGATGTCCCAATGCCTAAGCTGTTCATCGAAACCGTTCTCTTTGGCAAGAGCCTGCACATCGGCAAGGTCCGTTTGTGCTGCGTCCCACGATGCGGATCGCAGCGTTTCAAACATCTTTTCAACATCCGGAACACTCGGAGCCATCTTCGACGCCAAGCTCAAATCGGCGAAAGTATCGAAGCCGAGCAACTTGGACTTCTCAGCCCGCAGACGCAGAATCTTCGGAATTAATCCCGAGTTATCGAACTCGTCGCTGGACGCGCGAGTGATGAATGCTCGGTAAACTTGTTCGCGAAGTTCTCGTTTTTGGCAGTGCTCTAAGAACGGTCCCAAACAAGGAATGTCTAACGTGACGCGCCACGGGCCGGATTCCGGTGTGGCCTGTTCGTCTTCGGCCAATTCGCTGCCGTCTTCCATCTTTGCCATGTTGCTGGCTTGAGCCATCAGGGCCAACAGGCTGCTGGGCATGCCTTCGACATCGGCAGGATCAGTTAGGTCCAAATGAAACGCCTTCGTCGCATCGAGCACATTGTTCGAGAAATCCGTGCTGATCTGCGAAAGCTCCTGCGAGATCTCGTTGAATCGCTCGCGTTCTTCACCCTCAAGCCCAATGCCAGATAGTTCGGATGATTGGATCCGCTTTTCGATGATCCGCTGTTGTGCGTCATTCAGCGAAGCCCATTCATCGCCGTCGCGAATGGCCTTGTATCCTTCGTACAACGGTTTGCTCTGACCACAGCGCAGACCGAAGGTGACGATGTCAGGACTAACAGCATCATATGCTTCCCTCAACTCGGCCGAGTTCTTGACGCCATGCAGGTGAGAGACCGGTCGCCACGCGTACTCGAACGGCACATCCATTTGCTCCAACGGTTCCATCAGCCCGGCCCATGTAGGCACGATGTTCTCTTCAATTGAAGTCAATTGTGCGTCGACGTCGGCAAGGATCTTCTTGATAGCGGGTACAATATGCTCGGGTTCGATTTCATCGAATCGCGGCAATCCTTCCGAGACAAGCAGCGGATTATTGTCAAGTTCCTGGTTCGTTTCTGACATTGGTGGCTCGATCTTCCGTGTTGTAGATTGTTTGTTGACCGATTCAGAAGCCCGGCTTTTTGAAAAAAACGGGCTTCTTTACCGAGTGGTTGATCAGAGATTTCAAATCCATCAGGCTCCCATCCACCGCCGAAGTGTAACAAATCCATCTCCCATTGCCGATTGCTACGATTGCACAATTCCCCGGTAGCTAAGTACCCTTTCGAGACAAGAAGTCGAAATCACAAGAATGAACGGCAACACCAACAGCAATGTCTGACATCAACAATATTTGCGTGTTCTGCGGATCGAAATTTGGCAACGACGATCTTTTCCGCCAATCCGCTCATGAGTTGGGTGATTTGATTGCTCAAAACGGCAAGCAACTCGTCTATGGCGGCGGCAGCGTTGGCTTGATGGGAGTCGTCGCAGATGCGGTCTTGGAAAACGACGGACACGTGATCGGTGTGATTCCGGAACGTTTGGCAACGGAAGAATTGCTACACGCCAAAGTCCCCGACATGCGAGTCACCGCAGACATGCACGCTCGTAAAGCGACAATGGCCGAGTTAGCGGACGTCTTCATTGCCTTACCCGGCGGCTACGGCACGTTCGAAGAATTGTTCGAGATCATCACTTGGGCTCAACTGGGATTTCACCGAAAGCCCATTGGATTGCTGAATATCGCCGGCTTCTACGACCCTTTGATTCAAATGATCGATCAATCCATCACGGCCGGATTCATTAAGTCTGACAATCGTGATTTGATCGTTGTACGAACTACTGTTAGCGAAATGCTCGACGCCATCGAAACTCACGAACTGCCGCAAGTACGCGTCTGGAATGGACCACAAACAACACCTCAACAGGAGACATCATGAGCGATCAATCTTTCCAAGACAAAACTGTCCTCGTTACCGGCGGCTCTCGAGGCATCGGCCGAGCAATCTCTGTGCGTTTGGCAAGTGACGGCGCGAAGGTCGCCGTGAATTATGTCAACAACCAAGCCAAGGCTGACGAAGTCGTCGCCGAGATCACTGAAGCTGGCGGAACAGCAATCGCCGTCCAAGGTGATGTAGCCTGCGGCGACTCAACCCGCGCAATGGTTCAGAAAACACGTGAAGCTTTCGGCCCGATTGACATGTTGGTCAACTCCGCTGGCATCAGCATCGTCGAACACGCCACTGACGTCACATGGGAGACCTGGAAGCAGACCATGAACGTAAATCTGGACGGAACGTTCAATGCGATCTACGCAGTCAAGGACGAGATGATCGAGCGCGAATTCGGTCGTATCGTTTTGATTTCGTCGATCGCGGCCCTTCGAGAACGCGAAAATCAAGTGCACTACTCAGCCTCGAAAGCGGCCGTCATTGCGATGACTCGCTGCTGTGCACAAGCGTGGGCTAAGCACAATATTCGCATCAACTGTATCTGCCCCGGACTGATTGAAACCGAGATGGCCTACACGCTGGCACCGGAAGTTCACGAGCACATCGTCAAGAACACGCCAATGGGACGGAAGGGTACACCGGAAGAGATGGCCGCGCTCTGCCGATTCTTGCTGAGCGATGAATCAAGCTTCATGACGGGCCAAACGATCGTTTCGAGCGGCGGCCGAGTCATGTTGCCCGGCTAATGGCTCACTGTGCAACGCAAGCCACCTGGCGGTGTCCCGGCTTCGCCCGTCGCGAGCCGAAAATCAAAGGGCCGGCTACCGATCACAAGCGCGGGCCAACGCTTAAATGAAAGGCAGCCGACCACAAATGGCATTCCACAAAAGCACGCTCATCAGCAGCGTACTTTTTGCTCGGCGACTTGTGTAGATGGACTGCTTTCCGATTGGGCCCATGTTGGCAGTTTGCGACCCTTGTTCCACAGCTAATATCGCTGTGGAACAACTAACATATCGGTTGTTGCAGATTTCTCAAGCCAACCGCTTATTTTTATTCCAGACTGCCGACACCCACACGTCTATATAACAGACCATATTTATGCAATAGTCGACGTTATGGACAAATGGTCCGGTGTCTGTGCAGGCGGGACTGAAAAGGAGTTCGCTCGAGTCGATTACATTGCCAGTCGAAGCACGTATACCGTTCCGTTGCTGTTTAGCGTCACGACATGCCGTCCGGTCGGCCCAAGCTGAATCTTCTTAATGAGGCCGTTCTTAGGTGTCACGTTCAGCGTCTGCTGTGGTTCGCTCAGATCGTCGAGATCCCAAATTCGCAACACGCCATCGTTGGTCACAACCACAGCACGACGGTCGAGGATATCAAGATCGACAACAGGGCCCGCATCTTGAACCTCTGCACGTGCGGAGGCTTCACCCGTTTCAAGTCTCCAGAGTGTGAGCCGACCAACCGAGTCGCCGCTTACCAACGTCTTGCCATCGGCCAGGAAACAGACGGATGTATAATCAGGAACAACTTTATCTGAGTTTGGTCGTAGTGTCTTCACAACCTTGCCGGTTTTTGTGTTCCAGATAGTGATGGACGCAAAGCCGCCACCAGCAAGCTGGCTTTTGTCACGGCTGTAATCCAAGCTGTGATGCGGTGCGTCTTCCAATGAATACGGCAATTTGCGTATCACGTCACCTGAATACACGTCGTGAATGTAGACCCCATCAAACTGAACTCCCTTAGCGATTTCATTATCGGCCAGATTCAAGGCAACACTTATCATGCGATCGACGTAGTCGAAGGCCTGAATCTTTTTTTTGACCAACAATGTCGAAGACTTGACTGGACTTTGATGACGAGCCTACGGCAAACTGGTCTCGTGCACGATTCGGTCATCTTTGGACTCCAAAGGGTGACGTTGCCTTTTGAATTAGAGAAGGCAAACAGGTCGCCCGCAGCACTTGAAGACATGGCTTGGATTCCGTGACCAAATTTCAAATCCTTTTGTGATTCTCCCGTCGAAAGATCGTAACGCTTGATGACTTTGCGGTGGATCGAGACAAACAACGTCTTGCAATCTTGCGAATACAGGGTTGCAGCAACGCGACTTGGCACTCGAATTTGAAGCAGCTCGTTGAGCGTCGACGTTTCGTATATCCGCACCAAGCCAGATTCGTCACCGACCGCAAAGGTTTTCTTGTTCGGTGACAACGTGAGGGCTTTCAATTCGGCGGAATCTGGCAAGTAAATGGACTTGTCTTTCGATCCGTCATTTGTGTTCCAAACACGAATGCAAGCGTCGTCGGCAATACTAATGAGCTGCGTAGCGCTGTTGATTGAAACTAAACCGGTGACGGGCTCCAATGTTTCAGGCGATCATCGCCGATGATGCTAACGATGGCATCTGCTGAGCCGGGTTCGGCGAGTTCCGCGGCATTGGCGAATTTGACGGGATCGTTTGTTGATAAATCAACTTTTGCGAGGTACTGCTATCGGGATAGAGGATTCTTCCCGTCCACATGAAGTAAAAGACAGCTCCTAAACTGTAGATGTCGGCGCGAATATCGGCCGTTTTGCTGTTGAGAGCTTGTTTCGGAGCAATGTAGTCGACGGTCCCAACGCGATCACTGTCGCTCGTCAACTTGTCCGATTCGTTTTCTTCACAAAGACTCGAGCAAAGCCTCAAATCCATCAACTTTACGGTGCCGCCGATATCGACTAACAGATTCTCTGGCTTGATATCGCGATGGACAAATCTGTTTTTATGGGCGTGCTGCAACCCAGCGGCCGCTTGCCGGACATACTCGGCAGCTTGCGTGTAATGGAGAGGTCCGAGTTGTTCGCCCTGTTGGTCAACGCTCATACCTTCAACGTGTTCCATCACGATGTAAGGAATTCCGTTGGCTTGGTCGAAGTCATAGGCTTGGACGATATTCGGATGCTTCAGCGAGGCAACAGCGCAGGCTTCTTGAGTGAAACGGGCAAGTGTCTCAGACCTTGAACGCATCACGCGACGAACGACCTTCACCGCCACAAGCCGCCGCATCGTGATTTGCTCGGCCAAATAAACCGTGCCCATACCGCTGCGGCCAAGCACGTCGAGGATTTTGCATTTGCCAAAGTAAAAGCCGAACATGCGGCCCGCCAGAAGATGCTTGGCTTGATACGGAGTAATTAAGTCGCTGCGAATCAGCAGTTTTGCCAGTCGATTGGGATCGTCCAGCTTCTTTCGCAACGTTCAATTTGCGGCAGGATGTGTTTCAAGATCGAAGGTGATAGCAGCTGGCTCTTTTCCAGCACGGCCAGAAACTCGGATGGGATAGGTTGTAACGTGATGTTGCAAAAAGGGAACACGTTGCGGAGTCAACTCTGAGATGAAAGAAGCGCGGCTTTTGCGAAAAGCCGCGCTTCTGAAATAACTGTGGCTGCGAACCAAGCAACTACTTCTCACTCTTTAAGAAACCCTGTTGCTTCAGCCAATCGGCAAGGCGATGGTGCCAAGTCGAAACGGGATTGTTGGATGGGCGGATTCCGTATCCGTGGCCCCCCGATGCATAGACGTGTAACTCGACAGGGACTTTGTGTTTCTTCAACTCAAGAAACAGCAGCGCTGCCTGAGCACCTCGAAATGCATCATCCGCCGTGACGGCCATGAATGTTGGTGGCGTGTTCTTCGAGACCCTCACCAGCGGGCCTAACTTCGCGACATTGTCCTTATAATCTGGGCCAAGGTACGCGGCATAAATCGGACACAAAAAGTCAGGCCGACAACTGAGTTCATCGGCAGCGTCGATGTTCTCATAAGCGGGCTTGTCCCAGTGAGTTCCCGTCATCACGGTCAAGTGGCCACCGGCCGAGAATCCCATCACTCCAACTCGGTTCACATCGATGCCCCAATTTGCTGCGTGGTGCCGCATCAACCGGATTGCTCGCTGAGCGTCTTGCAATGGTTCGGTATGACGAGCATCCGGATCGCGCCGCGGCACACGATACTTCAACACGGCGGCGGTGACTCCCAGCGAGCTGAACCATTCGGCCAACTCCAAACCTTCCTTGGGCCAAGCCAGAATGTTGTATCCGCCGCCGGGACAAATCACGATGCCGCAGCCATTGGTCTTTTTCTTGTCGGCTTGATAGACCGTGATTGATGGCGTCTCGACATACCGAATTCGCTCGGCATCGGTCGCCTTCTTCAATTGTTCGACACGTGCAGCTGGCACGGGTTTGGCACCAGCTGGCAGTTTATTCTCGGGCCAAATTCCGATCTCTGGCCGTTCGGCGGCCACCAACGGACTGGCAAAAACCATCAATGCACTGATTGTTAAGTATCTCACAAGAACCTCTTTGACTTAAGAACTCAATTCGCCAACACGCCACGCTTCGGCTTCTTCTTGGCAGGCAACGATTCGCTTGCGAGCTTCTTCGACAAGATTCTCTTCTTGCCCTTTCTTGCTCAATGCTGCGATTTCCTCGTCGGTAAATGGATCACCGAAGACAACGTAAACTTTTCGAGGCCGAAGCAACAGCTTCTTGCGAGGATACGCCTCATGAGCGCCCGCGATTCCGATGGGGTAGACGGGAACTTTGGCTCGCCGAATCAACGCGACGAAGCCGGGTTTGAACTCGCCGACGCTGCCGTTTGTTGTTCTTGTGCCTTCGGGAAAGATGCCAACCAGGAATCCGTGGGCCATCCGGCGAACGGCTTCGCGAATGGATGCTGTGCTGGCAGCGTCTCGATTGATGGGCATCACGTAAGTGTTTCGCAAAACCCAGCCAATCACAGGTACAGGAAATAAGGTGTCGCGGGCGAGATAACTGACAGGACGTTGCAGCGGCAGACCAACCAGCAAAGGGTCAAGAAAACTTTGGTGATTGATTAAGAACAACGCGCCACCATCTTCCGGTACCTTCTCGATCCCACGCGCCCGATAACGCAACCAAAAGGTGAAGATCAGTCGCAGCATGAACTGGATCGTCAACCAATGCCAGTTGCGGCGAGTTGGATGCGGCAGCGTTTTCGAATCTTTCTCGACTTTTTCAGCCATGTGCTTTGGACGAATTTGTATAGCGCCAGCGTTACGTTTGTTCGGATCCGGGAGCCATATAGGGTTCAAACACGGTCGGCCGTGAGTGCGCGGCCTCTTCGATGGTCTGTTTGACGTTCAAATAAATCGCCTCTTGGCTTCGCGTCGGATTGGCAGATGCCTGCAATCGTTGATAGAGGCCGTTGGGCTCTAACCGACTCGACTTCACGTTGTCCAAGAACGATGTCTCCAGGATGTCAATCAAGCGTTCCTTGCATAGCCGGTCTTCGATCGGCACCATCAATTCAACGCGTCGATCCAAATTCCGCGGCATCCAATCGGCGCTGGAAATGAACAGCAATTGGTCTCCACCGTGGTGGAAAAGAAGGATGCGGGCGTGTTCCAAAAACCGATCGATGATGCTAACGACAGTGATGTTTTCGCTGAGCCCCTTAACGCCAGGTTTGAGGCAACAGATGCCGCGGACGTTCAGGCGGATTTGCACTCCCGCCTTGGATGCCTTGTACAACGCTTGAATTACCTCGGGATCAACCAGTGAATTGAGTTTCGCCGTGATCGACGCTTCTTGGCCTTGCTCTTTACGGTCGGTCTCGGATTCGATCAACTCGAGCAGCTTTTCTCTTAGACCAATTGGTGCAGCGGCCAGCTTTCGAAATGTCTGAGGTTGAGAGTACCCGCTGACAGCGTTGAAAAAGCTGATGGCATCGGCCCCGAGTTCCTCGTTGCAAGTCAAGAAGCTGACATCGCTATAAATCCGCGCGGTCGCCTCGTTGTAATTGCCCGTGCCAAAGTGAACGTAGCGTTGGATTCCGTGTGGCTCGCGGCGAACGACAATGCAGAGCTTTGCATGAGTCTTCAGGCCTTTGACGCCGTAGATGACTTGCACGCCCGACTGTTCCAACATCCTTGCGCGTTCGATGTTTTGCGCCTCGTCGAATCGCGCCTTCAATTCAACGATGGCGGTCACAAACTTTCCGTGACGAGCAGCTCTGGCCAATGCATCGGCGATTGGGCTGTTGTCGCTGGTGCGATACAGCGTCTGCTTAATGGCCAATACATCCGGATCCGCGGCCGCTTCTTCGATCAAGCTCAAGACAGGATCGAAATTCTCGTAAGGGTGATAGAGAACAATGTCCCGTGCCGCGATCGCATCGAACATGCCAACAGTCGGATCGATGAACAGCGATGGCCGAGGCGTCCAGGTTTGGTATTTCAACGAATCGTAACCAGATATGTCGGTCAGTTGCGTAAACGCCGACAAATCCAATGGGCCGTCGATGCTGTAAATGCTGAGATCGCTGACCTCGAGACCGTTGACTAAGAACTGCAGCAATTCATCACTGGCTCGAGACGCCAATTCCAGTCGAGCACAATGGCCGACGACACGTGCGTCCAGGACTTGTTCCATCTCGGTCATTAAGTCCGACGCGTCGTCTTCTTGAACGGAGAGGTCCGCGTTTCGCGTGATTCGGAACGGGATGGTCTCAACAACACCCTCGCCCGGAAAGAGTCGCTGCGAAAACATATCGATGACGTCTTCGAGCAACATGTATTCGTAGCCGCCCTCCGATGGCAACGTGATGAAACGCAACTGGCTACGACCAAGTGGAATGATCGCAAACCGCGGCTCTGCTGACTCGTTGTTCGTGCCATCCGCCGGTTCCAGTTGGACAGCGACATTCAACGTGCGATTGATCAGCAACGGAAACTCGGTATCCGGTTCAATCGCCATCGGCGTATAAACACCGAAGATTTCCGATTCAAAGATTCGTTTCAAGTGAGTTGCTTGACGATGAGTCACCTCGCCCGGGCGAACTCGCTTGATGCCTTCAGCCGCGAGCTTCTTGTCGACATCGTCCAAATAGCATCGGTACTGCTCTTGCGTGATCGTGTGCGTCCGCTCGCTGATTTGCACCAACTGCTCGTCGGTCGAAAGGCCTGCTGGATCGCGTCCCGTGCCGCCTTGTCGAGACAATACTTGCAACCCACCGACGCGCACCATAAAGAACTCGTCGAGATTCGAAGCTGTGATCGTCAAGAAACGCAGTCGTTCGATCAGAGGCAACGAGGAATCCTGCGCCTCTTCCAAAACTCGCTGGTTGAACTCGAGCCAGCTAAGTTCGCGGTTCAAATAATGGGACGATTCCGAAGTCATAAGTGAGCTGATTCAAAGATGTTCAACGTGAAATTCGAGAGGCTCGCAGCAATACGCTCTTGCCGAAGATATCTTCGAACAGTGATCCTTTGTCAGTAATAGACATTTGTTCAAGAGACAGGTCTTCCACATTGGGAACCGTGACCGTCAAACGTCCGTTTTCGATACTGCAATCAATCGTCTCGATACGCTGACTATGAGAATTATCCAGTGCGTCCGCACATCGCAGCATGGCCGCCAACTTGGCGACGACGATGCGGCCCTCCCGATCAAGCGATTCGTAACCTTGATGGTTTGGCTTTGGAGCTGCCCGACGATGATAGCGTGCCACCAATGACACAATTTGAACGTCTTGTTCGCTGAGTCCGAACAGCTCGCTGTTGCCAATCAAGTACATCGTGTGCTTGTGAAAACTTCGCATGCTGACAAACATGCCAATCTCGTGAAGCAGCGCTGAAACATAAAGGATCAATTCGTAGCGGTGATCCAAGTTGTGTTCTTTTTGCAGTGACTGAAACAACTGCTTCGACATTTCAGCAACGTGGACCGCGTGAGACTCATCAAAATCGTATCGCCGCCCCAGATCGATGGCTGAGCGGATGATTTGTTGATTGAACTCAACGGATTCCTCGCGTTGAATCATTTCGTTCAACAGACCATGCCGCAAGCTGGTGTTGGTGACGAGCACCTCGTCCATCTTCAAATCGCGCGCCAGCATGACATACGTCAAAAGTGCCGGGCCCAGTGTTTCCGCATCTGGATAGGTCAGGTGATACCGTTGGACCAATTGATCGGTAGTGAGTGAAAGAACTTGATCTGTGAATTCCTCGAGTTGCTGGATGTCGATCCTGGCTTCTTCTTTTGAGATATTCAGTTGCCGCGCTGCAAATCTCACGTCGCCGCCAATGGCGATCATTTGCGGGGCGTCGTCTTCGCTGACGTGCATCGAAATTTGTTCGACCGTGCGAACGATTTGATTCTGCATCACGTCACGAACTTTGACGCTGGGCGTGCGTCGGGCTTCGAGCATCTTTCGCAGCCGCACCGAACCCAGTCGATACGAATACGAGTGGTAGACTTGGCCATTGCGGACGAACAAGGCTTCTGTGCTGCCGCCGCCGACCTCGATGACGACTGCGCTGGCTTCACGAAGCCGCTCGGCTTTCAAGAACGGCTGGATGCCAAGATACGTGATGCGATTGACGGTCGCTTCGTCAATCGGCTCGATTTGAATTCCCGTCGCGATGTAGATGCGGTCTAAGAACGCTAGCCGATTCTCTGCTTCACGAACGGCGCTGGTGGCGACGACTCGAATTTGATCGTCGTCGTTGATTTGGTATTCGCGGAGCCGTTGCTTGTAGCTGCCAAGGACGTTGACGCACTCTTCAATTGTCGACTTCTCAATGCGGCCTTTGGTGAACGTGTCGCGTCCGAGACTGACGGCTTGTGCTAATCCCTCGAGCGTGCGGACGGCACCTTCCGAATCAATCTCGGCAATCTCCATGCGAATTGCGGTCGTGCCTACATCGATCACGGCCACCGAACGAACGGAGGGTGGCGAAGTGCTAACCGGCTGAGTGATGGCGGCGGCAGTGGACATGAGAGCAATAGGAATGGGAGTCTTCGGAGAAGTTACCCATCAATTATACAGCCTCAGACTCTGCCCTGAAACTTGGCGAGTCGTTTTTCACAATTTGTGAACTATTCGGAGCGTCAGAAGCCCGGCTCTTGCGAAAAGCCGGGCTTCTCTGGAGCTTTATTTCTCGCCGGAAATCGCTTCAGCGATGTTGTACGAGTGATCTCGGACCCGCGAATAGGCATTTAGCGCCGCCAAGTAGGCTACGCTAACAGCGGGCGCGATCGTTCCGCCCGACAGTTCCTCCAGGTGTTTCCGGCGGAGTTGCTTGATTTCGTCCTTGATACGGCGCGAAGTCGTTTCCGTCGACGCAAGGACGTTGTGGTTTTGCTGCGAAAGCCCTGTGTTGATCTGCTTGACATAATCGAGCATGTGCTCGTTCAACTTGGCAAGATGCTCGCGCTGTTCGGCAGAAAAACGATGTCCATCGCGACGCAACTTGCGATCGAACTTGTCAAGATTGGCGATGTAGTCACTGACCGATTCGTACTCGTCAGCCAAACGTAATTGTTGACGAGCCTCCTCGGCGACGGCGTGGGGTACATTGCCGGCCAGCAGATTTGTGACGAATTCGGACACTTCATCTTGGATCGAATCCAGGACCTGTTCTCGATTCTTAAGTTTGTCGCCCAGCGCTTTATCGGGTGATTTCTGCTCGCGCAAGTCGGCCAGCCATGTCAGCATTTTCTCGCAACCGACGCCCATCTTTCCGATTTCCTGGCGAGATTGCTCAATCGCTAACAAGGGAGTCTCCAACATGCGAATGTCGAGATCCGTTAACCTTGGCTTTTCCTTGAATTCTCGCGCGGGGACAACGCGCTCGAGTAAGCGTACAAAGAGATGCATGAACGGCAGGAACATCAATGTATTGACGATATTGAAGACGCTGTGAGTCGCCGCGATCGCGGGTGTTGTGTATGGAAAAGTTTCCTTACCGTCTTGCATGACCGCAGCCGTCACATCGACATTGAGTGCTGATTCCACGTTCGTCTGTATGAGATCTATGTACCAACCGAAGATGAGCGTGATCCAAAACACTCCCGTGATATTGAAAATCACGTGGAAGTACGCAGCACGCCGCGCGTTCGTTGTGGCCCCCAAGGAAGCGAGGAAGGCGGTGATTGTCGTGCCAATATTCTCGCCCAGCACTAATGCAGCTGCGGTCTCGAAAGAAATCACGCCCTGCGAAGCTAACGAAATCGTAATGCCAAGCGTCGCGGAGCTGGATTGGACAAGCACCGTCAAGATGCAGCCCGCCAACGCACACTTTAGGACTCCCAAGTAACTGTCTGCCTGGAACCGTTGAAACCAAGCCTCGAACTGCGGTGTCTCTTTAATGATCGCACAGGCGTCTTTCATGATTTCCAGGCCGAAGAACACCATGCCGATTCCCATGATCGCCATGGCCCAGAAACGCCAACGGTCGCCCTTTGAGAATAGGTAGACAAAGGCGGCAACACCCAGAATGGGAAGCCCGTACTTGCCAATCTTCAGTGCCAGCACCCAGCCAGTGATCGTGGTGCCAATGTTGGCACCCATAATGACACCCACGGCTTGCGAGAGTTCCATCACTCCGCCATTGACGAAGCCGACGACCATCACGGTGGTCACGGAACTTGACTGAACGGTCACGGTGACGATGACGCCAACAATAGTCGCGAACAGTCGGTTCTGAGTGACCATTCCGATCAAGCGTCGCAGGCTACTCCCCGCGACGGCTTGCATACCATCTGACATGGATTTCATGCCAAGCAGGAAGATGCCCAATCCTCCAACCAGTTCGCAAGCCAACTTAAACATGACAGACGGGTCCATCGTCCACCTATCTCCTAACAATTTCCTGACAAGAATTACCAAACAGGGATTCTGGTCATCCCTGCGGTGGGATTCAAGCGACTCGACTTCGAATCCGACCGAGCACTCGCAATTGCCCGTCTTTTTGCCAGATCACCTAGCCTGTTCATTTGGCACTGCGAGGGCGTTGCCTCAGGATCGGCAATTGATGCCGAAGGAGTGCCGGTAGAGGTCCATTTCGATAGCCGTGCGGGCCTCAAAAACAGTGGACTAACGTATGCATTTGGGGCCGATTCTGGGCAAGCCACATGCTCAAACTGGTGAATTTGGCAAAGGTTTGACCGCATTTTTCTGGCTTGGCGACGTCAGCCTCAATCGCCGTAAATACTTGCTGCTAAATTTGATACGAAGATCGCCTAGTCGCGTCCAAGAATTCGAGGCCTGTGATTTGGCGCCGGCAGGCATTTCCTCTCAACTTCATGCCCCGAACATTCCGAAAAATCAGAATAACTGCCATAACCGGAGTAACCGTTACATCTTTCCATACCGGTACGATCGGGACAACCGATGAATACGACACGATCAAACGCTTTCAAAGCCTTGATAACCCTTTGTGTGCTCAGCGGACTCGCCAGCCAACTGCAGGCTCAGTCTGATGAGGGAGTTGTACGACTACGTGATACGGCTCCGACGTCATCTGTGAATCCCGGTTCTGTTGCTCAGCCGATACCGTACGGTCCGCAGCCGTTCCCAACTGGCGGGCCGATGCCAGCATATATGCCGATCCCAGCTCAACCGGCTGGGATGCGACAACCGGCGGGTTCGCCAGTCCAAGGACCACCGGTACAAGGTCCGCCAAGAGCCTCAGCGAGGCCAGTCGCTCCGTTCCGTGGCGTCAACAACGAAGTCGCTCGCGACGATAAGATCGGCCCGAACTACTTCTTGGATCGCGGTATCGGTGGTGGTATTGGTTATGAAAACGGATACACGAATTTTGGACTCTTGTTGCCGCTGTCTTACGACCCACAATACCAATTGCTGATGATCGATGGTCGCGGAACAGTCACCGACGAAGGTCGCGGTGGTGCGAACGCTGGATTGATTTACCGCTACTATAGTCCCTACCGAAATCGCGTCTACGGCTTTGGTGGCTGGTTCGACTACGACAATGGCCACGAGGAAGCTTATCAACAAGTCGGCGTGAGTTACGAATCGTTGGGACGTTGGATCGACTTTCGAGCGAATGCCTACATTCCCATCGGCACGGATTCTCATGTCTTGAGGCAAGAATTCACGGGGACCAGTTTCTTTGCTGGTAACCAAATGATGCTCGGCCGACGAGTCTTCGCCGAGAAAGCTTTTCGTGGCATCGATGCCGAAATCGGCGGTCCCATGCCATTGTTGGGACGATACGGAATCAATATGTACGTCGGTGGTTACTACCTGGAAGACCAAGACGGTCTTGAAGAGTCCGGTGGTGTTTCGGTTCGCGTGGAAGCGGACATCAACGAGGACTGGAAAGCCAGCTTCACCGTCACCGACGACGACGTGTTTGGAACGAACTACTTCGGTAACGTCATCGTCTCATTTCCCGACGGTCGCGGTGGCAAGTGGTTCCGACAACGTCCTGTCAAAAATCGATTGCTTGATCGCATGGTGCGGAAGTACAGAATCTCGACCCAAGTCACTGAGGAAGAGGATACGGTTGCAGCGGCGACGGTAATGGGAACTGCATCGGGAATGGGCACATCAGCTCCTGTCATGTCACAGATGACTCGAGTCGCCTTTATCGATCCGCAAGACGGCGGCACGAACGATGGAACGTTTGAGAATCCATTTCAATCGATCGCTGACTACGAATCTCTTCCCGAAAGTGATCGTCGCGGCTTCAGCTTAATTTTGGTCGCGGACGGTGATCCTTCCAATCCGACGGGCGGTTTGGATACGGGAATTACCCTGTTCGGGAATCAGTCGTTGATCAGTACAACGATCCTACCGCAATTGGCTCAAAGCCAAGGCATCATTTCGCTGCCAGGCCTTCGAGTCGGCGACACTTTGCCGGTGCTTTCAAATCGCGTCGGTGGCAACATCGTGACGCTAACGGGCGACAACACTCAAGTGGCTGGCTTCGTGTTTGACGGAACACCACAAGTCGTTGCTCCGAACTCGGTGGGTATTTTCGGTGCCAACATCGAAGGCGTGAACATTCACAACAACACGTTCCGCAACTACGAGAACGCAATTATTCTAAACAATGTCCGTGGCCAAATCGCCGCGGATGGTACTGCTGGCACAGCAGCATTGATCCACTCGAACCGATTCTACGGTACGGTTGGTTTGGCGCAAAATGGCTTGCTGATCGAGAACAACGGCGACATTCCGCTCGACTTGGAATTGGGAAGGACACCACTAACTGGTCCTGATGCTCAAGGCAACCTTGCCTATGGCAATGCGACTGCATTCAACATTATCGCTCGCAACCGGGCCGAGACGAACGTTCGCATCATCGGCAATGTGACAACAACAGAAGACGTCAACGGCAACGGTGTCCTGGACGTTTCGTTGACGGAAGACCGAAACGGCAACGGTGTCCTCGACCCGACAGAGGACATTAACGGCAACGGTGTCTTGGACTTTGCCCTGAGCGAAGACTTCAACAACAACGGCGTACTTGATCCCGGCGAGGACTTGAACTCGAACGGTATCCTGGAATTGGCCGCATCCGAAGACCTGAACAACAACGGCATCTTGGATGCCGGCGAAGACACCAACGGCAACAACATTCTCGACGGTGCCTTGACCGAAGACCTGAACGGCAATGGCTTGTTAGATGGTGGCAACGGAACGGGTATCGCTCTTGTCGCCACCGGCAACAGTCAGATCAGTGGCTCGATCGCCAGGAACGTCATCGACCGCAACACGGGTGACGGCATCTTTATTGATGCCAGCGCTGGGCGAATTGACTTCTTCAACACAGGCGAGGATATCAACGGAAACGGCATCCTCGACTTGAGCGAAGACGTCAATGGCAACGGCTTCCTGGACTTCTCGGAAGATGTCAACGGCAACGGCGTTTTGGATGACTTCATTTCAGAAGACACCAATGGCAACAGCGTGCTTGATCCTGGCGAAGACGTGAACGGAAACGGTACGTTGGACTTGGTCCTAAGCGAGGACTTCAATGGCAATGGCCAATTGGACGTCGGCGAGGACATCAACAACAACGGTACTCTGGAATTGGATGTATCTGAAGATCGCAATGGAAACGGGATTCTTGATCCTGGTGAAGACTTGAACCAGAACGGAAGCCTGGAATTGGCGTTGACCGAGGACTTCGATGGAGACGGAGAACTTGACTTAAGCGAAGACGTCAACAGCAACGGATTCCTTGATCTGGCCGAAGATCGAAATGGCAATGGTGTCAACGATCTGATCTTCAACGAAGACTTGAATGGCAATGGAACGCTCGATGCTGGCGAAGACCTGAATGGCAACAACCGGCTTGATTTGGCCTTGATCGAAGACTTGAACGGCAACGGAATCCTTGATTCCGGCGAAGACCTGAATGGCAACGACATTCTCGATCTTGGACAAGGACGAACGATCCATAGCAACATCATTACCCGCAACGGCGGCGATGGAATCCGAATCAACTCTGCCAACGACTCGAACGTCTTGGTGCGATTAACTCAAAACCGCATTGCTGATCCTCGGGCCCTGGCAACAGGCAATCAAGGTGCTGGCTTCCGAGTGACCTCTGACGGCGGTGTCGTCGTGGCTGACTTGGGCAGTTTGCTGAGCGAAGACGGGAACCGAGATGGCTTGCTTGGTAACGAGGACGTCAACCGCAACGGCCGATTGGACATCGGTGAAGACGACAACGAAGATGCCAACGGCAACGGCATCCTTGATCCCGGCGAAGACATCAATATGGACTCGTTCCTAAATGTCGGCGATGGCGACGGTGTCTTGGACTTTGGCGAGGACATCAACCGTAACCAAATTATCGATACTCCACTGGGCAACCTCTTCGTTCGGAACGCCAGTGGTGGCGTGGTCTTCGAGCTGGATGGTACCACCATCGGCACAATTCGATCATTCAACAATACGGTCAGCAGCATTGGCCTGGGCGGTGCCCAAGTCACCTTCTTGGTGGATGGAGACACCACGGTTGGATCAACCGGTTTCCAACCATTTGAAATCGTCAATAACTCGGTGAATGGTCAAGCAATCACGTCGTTCAACATCAACTTGGCTCAAGCGAATCTGGAGTTCAACACCGACATAGCGCCAGGAGCGTTCCCGTTTACTCCGCTGAACATGACGGAAATCACAAGCGGCTTGCAACGAGTCAACGGGTTCGGCACACCATTCGACGTCGCCGGCGGTACCTCACTGTTGGATCTTGAGTTCTTCGATCCGCTGAACCCGATTGATATTACACCGGGCAATCCGAACAACCCAACGGCGCCGTTCGAGACATTTGACCCGGGTGAAACGTTCCAATTCCAAGTTGACTTGAATGGAACGGGTGGCACGCCGACGGTCATTACGGGTGAGAAACTTGCTGGTGCCCCTGTTGTGGTTCGCTTGACGGATGGTTCCCAGATTTCCGGGTTTATGCGAGCTGTTCCGGGCAACCCGGATGCTTCGTTCTTCGTTGCGAATCCTGCGGCCCTGGACAATACAACGAACAAGTCCGATGGTATCCGCATCGCACTTTCTGGAGATTCGACGCTGATTAATTCGTCCTTCGTCGGTAACGTCATCACCGGCAATGGTGGAAACGGCCTAACGTTCATCGCCAATGACAATGCAGTCATTGACCAACCTCTATTGCTGAACAACCAGTTCACTGGCAACGGAGACAACGGTATCGCGGCGATCGCCAACGACGGAACGATCAACTTGACGGTTGGTAACCTGGCGAACTTGCCACAGAACTTGCCGCTGGCGTTGCGAGGCACACTGCCTCCGGACAACTTCATCCGCAACAACGGAGCACTGTCTCTAACCGGTGGTGTCCGAGACGTCTTGGATGCGAACGGCAACCCGCGTGCTCTGGCCGGTGTTCTGCTGCAATCGTCTGGCACGGGTACGATCAACAGCGACATCGTCAACAACCTGATCAACGAAAACGCTGGTGCCGGCATCTCGGTTCGAGCCGACGGTGGCGTCATCAACACAAACATTCAAAACAACGAATTCAGCAACAACATTGGAACAGGCATCGAAGTCGCTTCGAATCCCGTCGCGGGAACGAGCGGCGGTGTCATCAACATCCAAGTTCAAGACAACTTGCTGAACCGTACGCAAAGCGGAGCAGCCGGCTTCCTGTTCAACTCGAACGACGCCGACATCACCGCCACACTGGTTCGCAACACGTTTTTGGGCGATATCGTGAACAACATAGCAACCAGCGTCGGCATTGGTGGAACCGTGTTTGGTGGCAACCTGGACTTGACGATCGGTGGACCGACACCTGAAGACGGCAACATGTTTGACTTCAACGTTGGAGCCGGTATCAGCTTGACGATCAGTGGCGATCATCCAGGGCTGCCGAATTCGAGCACGGCAACATTGCCTGACCCTGTGAGCACGTTGCCCGATCCTGCCGCTGGCTTGCTGAGAGTAGCGAACGCGACAGTTGTCATTCAAAACAACGTCATTCGGAACACGACTGATGAAATCGAAGAGGATGTCAACGGCAACGGCTTCCTGGACCCGAACGAAGATGCCAACGGTAACGGCATGTTAGACGCCGGTGAAGACCTGAACGGTAATGGCATGTTGGACCTCGGCGAGGACACCAACGGCAACGGGGTCTTGGATACAGATTTGACGCCGTTCTTCGAAGGCGAAGGCATTGCGATCCGCACCTCTGGTTTTGCGAACCTAATGCCTTCATTGATTGACAACAACATCTCAACCGACAACGTCAGTGGTGGAATCACGATTACGCAAACGCAAGATTCGACGATTGACGCTTTGGTGATCTCCAACAACCGAGTCACCAATAACGGTTTCGGTATTCAGTACACTCGGACCGGTGACGCGATGTTGAATTCTTCTCTGTTTGAATCGACAGGCCAACGATCGTTGACGATCCGCGACAACTTAATCAGTGGTAACTCTCAGGATGGTATTAACATCTTGGTCACCAATGGTGGTAACGAACCGCCTCTGCGACCGGTGACTTCCAACCCGACGATTCAACCCAACGAAGCCGAGATTCTTGAGATCGATATTTTAAACAATGAGATCTCGTCCAACAGTCTTCGGGGTATCGCGATGCGAGCGGAAGCGGATGCCATTATCGACGTCATCATCAATGGCAACCTGATTGATCAAAACGGCTTTGTGCTGGGCGGCATCGGACTCAGTGGTATCGAAATTCGTACCTTAGTCGACACGCATCCCGATACGAATCCAAGTGTCGACCTACAAGCTTTTGGCGGAACGGCAATCAATCCGCAAGCTGGCGAAGAAAGCTTTATCACGGGAAGTATCACGAACAACACCATTTCCAACAACGGTGGCCATGGTGTCGCTCTGGGACGTATGGACCTTCCCGATCCACTCGCCCCCGCGTCTGTGGCGGCTTTGGGCTTAGTTGAAGGCACACTTGGTGACTTCACACTTAGCGACAACATTCTCGAGGGCAACCAACTTGACGGCTTGCACCTTTACTTCGACAAGGATGCGATCTTCTCGACATTCGAGTTTGATCCCACTTCAACGGCAACAGCCAACGGCCGCCGACAAACGACGATGCTGTTCGAACGCAATATAATTCGCCGTAACGGTGAAGACGGTGTCGACATCAACATGGGAGCCAACACGACAGAAATCTTGAGCGTCGGTGCTGCGACCGATGCCGGAGCCCACGGTAGTCCTGGTGCATTCTTGACATTCAACGACAACCTCGTCACCGAGAACGGTCAAAACACTGGAGATACGATCACGGATAGCCTGACCGGTGAAGTGTTGAACGTGAACGGTGATGGATTTGAAATCGACACGACGACATTCTCATCACTGCTCCTACAAATGTCGAACAACACCGTCACTTTTAACGAAGGACGTGGTGTCAACGTGTTGACGCATCTGGATACAGAACTTCGTACCCTCACTGGTCCGAATCTGGCATCCATCAGCTTTGTTGATGGATTCATCGCCTCGAACGGTCTTGAGGGATTCTACGTTGTCAACACGGCGGCACAGCACACGCCCGATCTTCCTAGCGATCACCCAATCTTCCGATTGGGCGGTTCGACATCGCCGCCTCCCGAAGTGGCCGCTATCGTGGGAAGCCTCTCAAACGCTCCGACCACGCTGCTAACAATTCGTAATACGACAATCGATGGCAACGGCGAAGCGGGCAATCCTGGTGGTCTCGTAATTCGAGTTGGTGCTGTGAACGCTGGTGGAGGCCTGTTTGCATCCGACGATCTCAGTAACGGTGGTGTCATCGCCGAGATCGAGGGGAACTCATTCTCTGGAAACTATGGTCGCGAAGTCTTCTTCGACACGTTTTCTTCGACAATCACTCCTACGGGTGCACCTCCGCTGGCGCGATTTGATTTGCAGTTCCGCGACAACGTCGGAGATTCGCTGGACACCGTAAACTACAAAGCGTTCTACGTCATCGCAGGAGTGACCGTGGATGCTCAAGCCGGCATCGACGCATTGGGCAACTTCACAAGAAGTCACCGAGTCGAACTGGATGCCCCCGTGACAGTACTCGATCCGTTCTCTGGGACCAGAACACCACTTCCAGTTCTTCCTTCGACCGATCCCAACAATGTTGGCTTCCCGGTCAACACAACGAATACCTTTAACTTGATCTATAACGACTTCGATCAAGACGACGACATGAACATCATCGGCTGGGAACTACAACCGATCGGTACATTGCCCGATCCGGACACCCTGTTCACTCCGTAACTTCAACACGGACCGAGAGTATCAGTCGATAATCTAACGAAACGCTCCGCGGTTGGATTCCCGCAATGCACCCGGTTGCCCTGGCAACCGGGTGCATCCTTTTTGGGCTTGCGTGGCTGCAGGTACCGCTTGTTATCTGCTCTCTTGCAGGAATTTGATGGTATTGCCGAACGGATCTCGGATCGACATCTCTATATCACCGTATGCCTCTCCAATGTTCGGCCGCAGGAAATCGTATTCTTTCGCTAGCAGTTCCTGATGATACGGTTGAAGGCCGGCAACTCGGACTCGCACAAGTCCACCCGGACAGCCATCGCCGTGGTGCTCGCTTAGATGCAGCCGAAAGTCACCAAGCGAAACTTGCATGTATGCGGGCGAGTCTTCGTAGGCAAAGTCTTCTTGAAACCCCAGAAAACTCACGTAGAACTCGCGCGCCTTCTCAACGTTGAAGATTCGAAACACGGGGATGATGGATTCGATTGTCGGAGTCATAACTTGTGCTCGCGTTGGGGTGTTCGACATCACTGTATGCGGATCCTGAATTGCAATTCTAGGTCGACAACGCTTGGTAGCGGAACTCGCCAAGAGTTTCGACATACATGATTGCTGAAAGTATCGGTGACATCACTACACAACGGCAAACTGCTTAGCGTCCGGAGTAGTTTGAACTCCCCTGCCCAATCGCGCACAATGCAGCCAACGCATCAAACTTTGCCAATGATTGGACACCTGTATGAGCGATTCTCTGTCAGCAAACAGCCTCTCTCAACCGCAACGGATTGTGATTCTCGTTGTTGGCTTTTTAGGTTGGGCCTTCGCGGGCGTGCAAATGTCGATTACGTCGATTGCCATGAGGCCCGCAACCCAAGATTTAATGGCCCGAGTCGACACGCTCGATCGCGGGGCTTTCTTAGAGCTAAGCAAGCGGTCGACTGCCGAGAAGAAAGCAGAGAAAGCCGGCGAGGAACCGACCGACCCGCTTACCGATGCCGAACGTGATCAATACGAAAGTTGGCGAGGAAATATTAGCGAGTGGTACTCGTGGTACGTTTGTGCTTTCTTGTTCGGAGCAGCAGCGGGCGGCCTATTGTTTGGCCGCATCGGCGACCAGATCGGGCGAAAGAACGCGATGGCCGCCAGTATCATGTGCTATTCGGTGTTTTCGCTTTTGGGTTACTTTGTCCAATCACCCACGCAATTGCTGATCATTCGATTCTTGACGTGTTTAGGAATCGGCGGGATGTGGCCCAATGGAGTTGCTCTGGTTTCCGAGGCCTGGGCCAACTTGTCGCGACCAATGATCGCTGGCGTGATTGGGACAGCGGCCAATGTTGGCATCTTCGGCATGTCGACTTGGGCCAAGTATAAAGATGTCACACCCGATGACTGGCGCTGGACGATGATCGCTGGCGGCGCGCCGATCTTGCTTGGTCTGTTCAGCTTCTTCGCGGTGGCCGAGTCACCAATGTGGTTAGCGGCGAAAGGGAAAGGCCCCACCGACGACGATGACGAATACTACAATCCCGATGGAGACGACGACGCAGGTCCGAAAAGAGAGTACACAACCGGCGATGTGTTCCGTTCCTTCCTGGGAGTCACCGTTGTGGGGATTCTTTTGGCAACAGTTCCATTACTGGGCGGTTGGGGAAGCGCCAACTGGATGAGCCCGTGGGCCGACGAAGCCGGCGAGATTGCGAATCCTCCGCAACCCGACTTGAAGGCCAAGGTCGGCCAGGCAAGATCACTGACCGGGACGATCGGCAGCTTCCTAGGAGGCTGGATCGCCAGCATTGTCGGTCGCAAGCGAACTTACTTCCTGATTAGTCTGGGAGCATTGTTCTCGGCCCAGTACGCGTTTTGGTTTACTGTGCCTACGGATTCATCATTCTTGTTCTGGGTGTCAGCGCTTGGTCTGTTCAGCGGGACGTTCTTTGGTTGGTTACCGTTGTTCTTGCCCGAGTTATTCCCAACCAGTATTCGGTCAACAGGTGCGGGCGTGAGCTTTAACTTCGGCCGCATTCTGACCGCTGTGACCGTGTTCGCCACCGGAGCACTCAAGACACTCTTCGACGGCGACTATGCTTTGATCGGCCGCGTCACGAGCTTGATTTACTTGGTCGGCATGGCTGTAATCCTGCTCGCGCCCGACACCACTGATAAGAACTTGGAGGACGACTGATGTTGCGAGCCGCATTGATCGGCGCGGCGGATGATTACATCGCGCTGGCGCCGAGACTGCCGCACTTGGCATGGACGGCCCTTGCCGACACCGACGCCGCTCGAGCGTCCGCGGCGTCCCAACAACTGGGCAGTGTCGCCACCGCCGCTTCGTTGTCCGAGCTACTTCAGAATCACGCGGACAGTTTCGACGCCGTCGTCATCAACAGCGACGCAGATAACCGGGCGACCGATTGCCTATTGGCCGCAAAGGCATCAAAGCACGTCTTGGTAAAACCACCATTTGCGAACTCGCTGGACGAGGCCAACGAAGTCGCCGATTGCTGCGAGGCCAATGGAGTCAAGCTGATGTTGGCGCAAGAGGCTCGCTTTCTACCCTCGATCCAATCCGTCCGCCAAAGCCATGAAGCCGGACAACTGGGTGAACCTGGTGCCGTAAGAATCCATCGCTGGGACACAGATTCGACTGACACCGCAGCCGCGGGCGTCTTGCAAGACATCGACCTGGCACTCTGGATGTTTGGCCAGTTGCCAACAAGCGTATATGCCGTCGGTCAAGCTGACGGGTACTTACAAATTCACCTAGGTTTCGCTAACGACGGCATGGCCTTGATCGACTACTCCAACAACCTGCCATCCGGCGGAGATTACTTCTCGCTAACACTGATCGGCTCGACCGGAGCCGCCTACGCCGATGACCATCACAACATGAATCTGGTCTACGCCGGCGGCGATCCATCAGCGATCCGAACAAGCTTAGGGAAAGTTCACTTGCTAGCGATGTTGGAAGAGTTCACAACATCAATCACTGAAAGTCGAGGACCAAGCGTCGGAGCCGCCGCCAACAGTATGACATTGAAAGTCTCCGCTGCCGTCACCGAATCGTTGTCCCAACGAGCGGCCATTGCATTGACGTAATGTAATCACAACCCCAATGACAAATGACTAATGTCAAATAACTAATGACAAATTCCTCCTCTTCCTACCGCTGTGCCGTCATCAGTGTCGTCAAACACGCCTATGTTCCCAACGGCGTCGAGTCCCATCCGCAGTTCGAGCTGGTGGTTGTTGCCGACGACGCCGACCAGCCGGATTGGGTTCACGAACGGAATCAAAAGTACGCGGACGAAGACAACATTCCCTACGTTCGCGACGTCGAGAAAGCGATCGCCGACTACGACGTGCAAGTCGGCATCGTCAGTTCAGAGGCCGAGCGTCACTGCGATCTCAGCGTTCGATGTGCTCAGGCGGGACTTCATGTCGTTCAAGACAAACCGATGTCGACCGGATTGTCCGAATGTGACCGCGTCGTCGAAGCCGTAACCGCCAACAACGTGCAGTTCATGATGTGGAACCGCAACTTTTTGCCGGCGCTACTGCAAACTCGGGACGCAATTCAAAACGGTGCGATTGGCGATGTCACGTCGATGCACGTCGACTTCTATTTTTCCAAAGACGCCGGCCCACCAAAGGGCTCACGCGGTCCCAACGACCCGCCCATCGATTGGCTCGAACGTCAAAAGGAAGCCCACGCTGATGGCTCTGATGGCGGCGTTGGCAAAAAGGCGATGGGTGAATTAGAGATTGAAGGCATCTACCCGCTGGCTTACATCCGCATGTTGACGGGAGCCGAGGTCGAACGCGTTTTCACTCGCGCTGCGAGTCACTTTCATCAAGCCAACGTTGATAACGACGTCGACGACTTAGCTACCGTGACACTGGAGATGGAAAACAATATCGCAGGAACTCTCTGCATCGGCCGCATCGGTGCAGCCAGTCATCCGGATATTGGAGAGATCAAGATTCACGTTCTTGGCACAGAGGGTGGTCTGGTCATCAGCGAAGCGCGACCGGAAGTTCGCGTTTACTATAAGGATCAACCAGCGAAAGAATTCCCCAGCCGTCGCGTTGCTGCCGATTTGAACTACCTGCTAATGGAAGATTTCGCCAAGTCCATCGAGTCCGGAAGTCCCGGAGTCTTAGACGCCACTGCCAGCCGAGCCATCTGCCGCACCGTCGCCGCCGCGATCGAGTCAGGCAAGACCGGCGAAGTCGTTGAACCCATCCGATAGTAACCCGACGCGTCAGCGAGGGACGCTCGCGCAACCGGTCGTGTAAATGGTGATTACAGAAGGTCGCAAAGAGAATCAGACCTTTGCGACCTTCTCTTCAAAAACAGTCGTTGACATTTCTTGAGAAACATCATGAGAACAGCAATCCTCACACTGACATCATGTCTGATCCTCACCCAATCAGCCTTAGCTCTCGAGATGGTTCCCGACTCGAAAGCCGTTCGCAAGAAGGGCGGGACGAAGTGGTTCGACATCCGCGACCTTGGCGTCGAAGGTCAAGGCTGGACGGACGTCAAATCACCCTTCGATCGTTTGCCAGCCAAAGCCGAAGGCAAAGTGCGGCCGCCCGTTTGGTCGCTCAGTCGACATTCGGCGGGATTGTGCGTTCGTTTTCATAGCAACACCGCTTCGATCGATGCTCACTGGAAGCTAACGTCCGATCGAATCGCCATGAATCATATGCCTGCTACTGGCGTCAGCGGCTTGGGCTTATACATGAAAGACGCCAAAGGCCGCTGGCGATGGATCGGCGTCGGACGGCCCTCGAAGCAAATCAACGAGCATCGCATCACATTCGGGCCGCATCACAAGATGAAAGAATTCCTGCTTTACTTGCCCTTATACAACGGCGTCACCGAAGTTCAGATCGGCATCGACGAGAAGGCGGTAATGTTCAAAGCCGATACACGTCCCTCGGGAATTAAGAAGCCGGTTGTTTTTTATGGCACGTCAATCACACAGGGCGGCTGTGCGTCGCGGCCAGGAATGGTTCACACAGCGATTCTTGGAAGATGGCTCGACGTGCCAGTGATCAATTTGGGCTTCTCAGGCAATGGTCGTATGGAGCCCGAGATTGCGGATTTGTTTTCCGAACTGGACCCGTCGATTTATGTATTGGATTGCTTGCCCAACATGCAGCCTCCCGAAGTGGCCGCCAAGGTGGAACCCTTCGTGAAAACGCTCCGATCTAAACATGCAACAACGCCCATCGTATTGGTCGAGGATCGCAGTTACACAGGCAGCTTCTTCAACACGTTTAAGCAAAAGCGAAACAACGACAGCCGCGCGGCGCTAAAGCGTGCGTTCAATAACTTGACGAAGGCAGGCGATAAGAACCTCTACTACATCGAAGGCGAGAACCTACTGGGCGACGATGGTGAAGGGACCGTCGATAGCTCGCATCCGACCGACTTAGGATTCATGCGACAAGCCACCGAGTTCCGCAAAGTGCTGGAGCCGATTCTGAAGTCAAGATTCTCTAAATGAGAAAGTCGTTTAACGCCCAGCCGGAGGCGCCGGCGACCAAGAAGCATTGAATACCCAATGGCATACTTTGCTTCTTGGTCGCCGGCGCCTCCGGCTGGGCGTTAAACGATCCACTTGAGCATCGCTCTTGGAGACCAATATCGTGAACAGACAATTCGTCTCGGCGGTGTTCTTGTCTGCGGTACTCGCCACCGCCGCAAATGCGGAACGCCCCAACTTCTTGATTCTTGTCAGCGATGACCAACGGCCTGACACGATTGCCGCCCTAGGGAATCCGCATATCAAGACACCAACGTTGGACTCGTTGGTGAAATCGGGAACGGCCTTCACGCGAGCAGTGTGCGCTAATCCAATTTGCACACCGAGCCGTGCGGAGATTTTGAGCGGCTTTAGCAGCTTCCAAAATGGCGTTGGCGATTTCGGTGGCAAGCTGAAGCCGGAGTTAGTGCTCTGGCCGCAAGCCATGAGGGCCGCCGGTTATCGAACTTGGTACGTTGGCAAATGGCACAATGATGGCCGTCCGATTCAACGCGGTTATGACGCAACGTTAGGGCTCTTCCGAGGCGGCGGCGGGCGATGGGCAGTTCCCACGTTCGACTGGAATGGCGTGCCGGTGACTGGTTATCGCGGATGGATCTTTCAAGACGACGAAGGCAACATGTTTCCTCAACGAGGAATCGGGCTGACGTCAAACATCAGCGCCGATTTTGCTGACGCTGCCATTGAGCTGATTAAACGCAAGTCGGAAAAACCCTTCTTCATCCACGTCAACTTCACAGCGCCGCATGATCCGCTTTTGATGCCTCATGGGTATGAGGGGATGTATGATCCGGACAAGATTCCGTTGCCAGAGAACTTCAAAGAGCGGCATCCGTTTGATCATGGGAACTATGAAGGCCGCGATGAAAGGCTGTTCAATTGGCCGCGGACTCCCGAGGAAACTCGTAATGAGTTGGCCGTGTACTACGCTGTGATTTCTCACATGGACGCGCAAATCGGCCGCATTATCGAGACACTAAAGCAAACGGGCCAGTACGAGAACACGGTCGTTGTCTTCGCCAGCGACCATGGATTGGGCGTCGGGAGTCATGGTTTGCGAGGCAAACAAAGTATGTACGAGCACACAATCGGTGTGCCTTACATCTTGTCGGGGCCGGGTGTTCCGAAAGGAAAGCAGTCCGCAGCGCAGTGCTATTTGCGCGACTTGTATCCGACCACCTGCGATCTGGCTGGTATCGCCATCCCCAAGACCGTACAAGCCAAGAGTCTGAAGCCAGTACTGGATGGCAAGACGGACAAAGTTCGCGACGCCGTCTACGGATATTTTCGCAAGTTCCAACGCATGATTCGCACCGACGAGTGGAAGTTGATCGAGTACCCCGAGATTCAGCGGACTCAACTGTTTCACTTGAAGTCAGACCCGCATGAATTAAAGAATCTGGCGAGCGACCCCAACTACCAAAAGATCACGACGGAGCTAAGACAACGCCTCAAAAGTTGGCAGCGCGAGCAAGGTGATCCGTTGGTCAATTGATTGATTTGCGTGTGGCTGGGGTCGAGTCTTCGAGCCCCCAGAGAAA
>PBMZ01000113.1 GCA_002722955.1 Planctomycetaceae bacterium
CTTAGCCGCCTTCGAATTGACGACTGGCAAAAAACTTTGGCAAAGCGATTTCGAAAACCCGTCACCTGAGAAGAATACAACTTATGTAAGCCGTGCTGCTCCGACTCCGGTAGCGGATGCCAATGGATTCATTGCTTTTTACGAGGGCGGTTTGGTCGCTGCCGTGACTTTGAACGGCAAGCCGCGCTGGCAGCGAGATCTTGTCAAGGACTACGGAGCCATCAAAGCTCGACACGGCTTGGCGTCATCGCTTGAGCAAACCGAAGACCGCGTCTTTTGTTGGGTTGAGCGAGGTGAGGCACCGTACATTTTGGCACTCAACAAGAAAACCGGCGAAACGATTTGGAAGTCTGATGGATTGGGAGCGACAACTTGGAGTTCTCCACGACTGATCCCCACGAAAGACGGTCGCCACTTGGTTTGTAGTGCGATCGGCAAAATCGCTGCGTTTGATCCGAAAGACGGCATGCGACTTTGGACCTTCCACGGAATTTCGAGCAATAGTTCATGCACGCCAATACCAGTCGGTGACGGGCGATTTCTGATTGGTGCTTCCGACGGGCGAGGAGCTCAAGCAAGTGGCCAAGGCGCGGCATCAAATGGTTTGATTAAAATCACGAAACAAGACGACGGTACATACGCGGCCGATTTTGTGTGGCGAGCTAAGCGTGCGACCAGCAGCTTCGCTAGCCCGGTCGCCACTGATGAGCGGGCATGTTTCATCAATCGGTCAGGAATCCTGTTTCAACTTGATCTGGCCACTGGTAAAGAATTGTCGGCCACTCGTCTCGAGACCGGCGGAGTCTGGGCGACGCCTTTGGCAATCGGTGATCATCTCTACGTGTTTGGTTTTAAAGGAACAACGGCAGTTTTAACGCTGTCGAAGTCGGAAGTCATTGCTCAAAATCGCCTTTGGGAAGCACCGCAAACAGCTCCGGGCGGAAGGCCGAGCTTCGGCGGCGGCGGACCAACTCTTTATGCTGCCTCTGTTTCGGGACGATGGTTGATCATGCGTCGCGGCGACATTCTTTACGCCGCAACTTCGAGTGCGAAATAAAAATCGTTAACAGCTTAAGACAGACATGAGCAACCGTTCGACTCCGATCCGACTTGTCGTTTTTTCGATTATGGCGGCGACCGCTTTAATCGCTGCCGTTATCGTCAACTATATGCCCTATTCCGGTGGGACTGATGAGAATCCGAATCGAAACGACATCTTGGCTCGTATCGGACGCTTCCAGAATCTCGATCGAAGCCAAACGGAATCTGATTCCGCTTCCGCCTGAAGTCGTGGCCAAATTCGGTCGACGCTGAACGTACCAACCAATGAATCGGATGGAGGCGACGATCGAATGGAATTAGCTATATGAACGCATTCGCTAATCGCTATATTGAATTTAGCGTAACTTGATTTGCGCTGAGCGAGCTAGTAGAGACTATTGGCGATGCGTCAGCATCTTCGAATTCCTGTCGTGCCTTTCGAGCTTCCAATCTTAGCTTTTCGTCTTCGTACCGCTGACATAAGAAATACCAACACACTGCAGCGAATATAGCAACCGACGTACCAGCACCAGCACACCGAGCTAGAAATACCGCTGCAACATTGACATTATTCGTCTGTTGTTCGTGATACCGGTTCAAAGCCTCTTTTTGTTCCTCTGAGCTATCTAGAATTTGATCATCATCTCACGATAACCACGATCGTGAGCGTTCCATATGAGCCCATACGCATAAATCGACACGCAACACACAAACGTTCCGAGGATCGACAAGTACTTGTAGAGATTGTTTGTTGATACGGGTACAGCCAGACGTCCGCCGACATGTCGATGTCGCACGGGCGAAGGTTGCAGACGTCCTGCGGACGACAACCGGTGATTCGCTGAAAACGAATCATATCAGCTACGGTGGGCGTCAAATGTGGCAGTGTGGCCTGCACGGTCGCATCGTCCACGGGTTGCACGGGATCAGGCTCACGCGCCTCTGAGCGGCCTTTTCGCAAGCCGGAAACGGCCATCAGCCCGTGGTACATGTCTGGGCGGACCAGTTCATTCTCAACGGCCCATCTGAAGCATCTGCGAATCCGACCGACCGATTGATTGATCGTGCCCCGCGACCAGCCTTTCTCGATCATTCGCTGCCGGACTGCCTTCAATGCCAGGGGACCGAATTCGTTGGCGGTCTTCCGACCGTACAGTTCACGAACGAGCTTCAGAGCTTCCTTGATGCCAGCGTACTCGCTCGTGACGAGTCCGTTTTTGCGGTAGTAGTTCTCAGCGAATTTTCGGTACGCATTGAGCACTTCGACCAGTGTCCGATCGGCATCGCTCCCGAGTTGTCGCCCGTTGGCGAGGAACTCGGCGATCAATCGGTCGTACTCAGCCCTGCTTGCCGCGGAGTTCCATTTGCCGAGGTACAGATCTCTGCCGTTGATTGTGACGACAGCCTGCCCGGTGGGCTTGTGGCGACGATAGGACGGGACGCGAAGAGAGGACGTTTTCGGCATGGCGTACAACCTCCATTTCACCGAATCCGGTAGTCTACCGGATATCGTTGAATCTCAGGCTGCACTGCCGACCGTCGACAGGTAACAGAAGTTGTTGCTTCAGCGTCAGTTAGAAAAAGTCGGGACGACAGGACTTGAACCTGCGACCTCTTGACCCCCAGTCAAGCGCGCTACCAGACTGCGCCACGTCCCGATTGTTGCCAGCGTTTGGCTACGTCGTGTGATTTTAGCCGTTTGCTGTTGGTCTCGAAAGGGAAGGGTTGGTGAAAAATAAGCATTTCATGGACACACCGGGATTGGTCATAGCTTTGCTCGTGCCAAAATGATGGTGCCAGCTGTTGAATTCATTGACATCATGAATGGCTAAGATGTTCGGGTTGTATTTATCTGCTTGGTCGTTAATCTGCGCGTTCTTTGGTCGAGCATTCTTCGCATGGAGGTTGTGATGTTGCACGCAGTTGTGATGGCAGGCGGAAGCGGGACTCGATTTTGGCCGCAGAGCCGTCGTGCGATGCCGAAGCAGTTACTGCCGTTGACCGGCGAGCAGACGATGATTCAGCAAACAGTCGCTCGATCCAATGGTTTGATTGGCCCTGAGCAGACTTGGATTGTCACGAATCAACTGTTGGCACCGGCGACACAAGAACAACTGCCGAACGTGCCCGCGAAGAACATTATCGTTGAGCCTTGCGGTCGGAACACGGCACCTTGCATTGGACTGGCAGCCATTCAGTTGTTGGCTGACGACCTAGATGCCGTGATGCTTGTCATGCCGGCCGATCATGTGATCGAGCCCGATGACGTCTTTCGGGCCGCTGCGTCTTTGGCCAATCAGTTGGTCGACGACAACAGCGATCGCTTTGTGTTGTTTGGCGTGCCGCCGACTTACCCGGCAACTGGTTTTGGATACATTGAACGCGGGGTGTCGTTAGCTGGGCTTGAGCAGTGTTTCGAAGTCTCGTCATTTCGAGAAAAGCCAGATCGCGACACGGCCGACGAATACGTTCGCAAAGGGACGTTCTACTGGAATTGTGGGATCTTCGTATGGCGAGCGGACCGAGTACTGGCAGCATTAGCCGAGTTTGAACCAGAGCTGCATTCCAGTCTTATGGTTCTGAGAGAATCGGTTGGCAAACCAGACTGGGAAGACCAGCTGGCTAAGCTGTTTCCCGAGATGAAGTCGATTTCGATCGACTACGCGGTTCTTGAGCGAGCCAGTGGAGTCGCCGTTGTCGAAGCTCCATTCCAATGGGACGACGTCGGCAGTTGGCAAGCTTGGGCGCGACTGAGAGATTCTGACGGCCAAGAAAATACAACAAGCGGAACTGTGTGTATGGTTGAGAGTCAGCGGTCCATTGTGAGTACGACTGACGATCATTTGGTGGCGTTGGCCGGAATTGACGATTGTATTGTGGTACATACGCCGGACGCGACGCTGATCGCAAATCGGAATGATGAGTCAGCGGTCCGCACGATCGTCGATCAGCTTGGTGGTTCGGGCCTGGATGAATTCCTTTAAGTCATTGACCGCGCATAAGAGAAGCGGCAGTAGGAGATTCCTGATGCCGCTTTGAGTGACCCCAAGGGGATTTGAACCCCTGTTACTGGATCGAAAGTCCAGTGTCCTAGGCCTGACTAGACGATGGGGCCTTGAAGAAGCTCAACAATTTAGAGGATCAATCGGCGTTGTCAAGCAGAGAAGTTCAATTCAAACCCATCGAGCGTGAAAAATCGCAAGATTTGAAATCATCTTTAGGATTCGCCGAACGTAGCTGCAGAATCTCGACCAGATGATTCTAGGTGGGACGCTTGCTCAGCCTGAATGGCGGCGTGCACTTCACTGCGGTGGATTGGTACCTCTCGTGGTGCCTGGATGCCAAGGCGAACTTTGTCGCCACGCACATCGACCACTGTGATGAGAATGTTATCGTCGATGACGATGCTCTCGTTACGCTTTCTTGATAGGACCAGCATGACTTTGAAATCTCCACGGTGTTTCTCATCGCAGCGCGTTTCCGCTGCCATGCTGCCCGGGATTGTTACAGCCTTCGGCCGTTGTTTTGTTGGGTGTGGAAGGAGAGACCCGCTCCAAATAGGCACGTTGTACGTGCGCAGCACTCCGCGCAAAGGGCAACAGTATCGCACCGATTGTACGGTGCGGAGACTCCACGGTCAAGCGCCACACGTGCGCGATCCGTCCGCCATTCTAGATTCTGATCAAATCGAGACGGATTCTATCACGATCGGAGAGGAACGCAACCCGCAATGCCTTCGCAAACTGTCCGGTTTGACGAAAAACTGGACAGTTCCACTTGGCTATCGACTAAAGGGCCATCGCGGAAGCGATTCGGCGGATTCGTTAGCCCACGATTCAGGTACCGATGGCATGTTTTGAAAGCTGGAAACAGGTGAGAAATAACCTTGTTCCATCGACGAATGTTGCATGGCAAGGTCCCGCAGCTCTTGCTGACTCAAAGGCTGGTGGCTTTGAAGGTGTTGGCCTGCGTGTCTCTGCAGACTCACAGATCGGCTTTGAATGGATCGAGCTTGCCTTGGATCGTTGCCATCCAAAAGTTCAGAGACACGATCAAGCTGCCGCTCAACACGAGCCAATCGGTCGGAGACTCGCCGTGCGGGTTGCTCGCACCGCGATTCGGCATACGGCGGGCTGCTAAAGTCATTTTCCCGCTGAGATCGAACACTTGCCAAAGAGGCCTGTGATTGAAACGGATCTTGGGACGTCGGCTGAACGACGTGTGAGTCGTGATGTTTGCGCTGGGACCGCTTGATCCTCTTTGGCTGAACTCGTTTGCCCGCGCTGGCGACTCGGCGGGGCTTCGACTTTGAGCTGGATGCAAATTGCAGCGAATGAGACGGAACCCGGGGTTGCGAAACGGATTGCGCTGGTGTTTGCTGGTTGCTTAACCGATTGTCGGCGAGCGTTCGAGTTGACAAATTGCCAAGTGATCGGTTCGACGAAAGGTGCCGAGGCACTTCGAAGTTGTTGCTACTGACGGGGGACGAGGCTTGGCAGCCCAACATCAATAGGGTAGCGCTGGCAATCCAAAGATTTCGCATGACTGGTGGTCTCCGGGCAAGCTCTCGCGGAAGCGGCCCATAAGGGTCTTATCGGAGTAGGCGTGCGAATCCAGTGAATTCGGTGTGCGGAGGGCCCACGGTCGACGAAAACGCTAGAATGCGAATGATGCCAATAACCGATAAGGTTATCCAAAAGTGCCCTATCGTGTGCGACCACCACGGTGAGATGCGCGCATTTTCATTCGAGTCGCCGAAGCTCTAAGAAATCCGCTCAAGCGGGAAGCATCAAATCTCACGACTTTGTCTGGACGAGTATTTACTCGCTTCGACTGGCAGAGTGTTCGGAGCTTTCCTCTTGCTGAGTCGAGGCATCGTTATCGCCAGCTGTTTGGGCGGCCTCCAGGGCGGCTTGTTGGTTCATACGGGCGATTGAATCGGGATGGAGCGCGAGAGATGCCGACATTTCGTGCCTTTCTTAGCCATGTTTCGGACCGAAACAGATTCCAACAGTGACTCGAGACGGTCAAGCACTAAGTGAGAGAGTGTTGGCCAGCAATAGCTTGGTTTACCACTTTCTAGAATACACAATTCCTTAACAATCTATCGGCAGAAATTGCGACAACGACGAGAATGACCGTTGCAATCCGGAAAATTGCTCACAATTCACTGAGCAATCGTCCCAAATCGATCACGTTTTGGCGGTGTTTTTCGATGTCGGCTTCAAATTGAGCCGTATCACCGGCGTACTGAAGTCGTCGGGCGAGGTATTCGAAGTCGTCGCTGGATACGGCAGGTAACGTCAGATCGCGAGCGTCGCCGCGTACCATTCGTAGGGCATCAATCAGCCGCCGCAAGAAAATGTAAGCGTCTTGTAAGTGAGCGCGGTCAGCGTCGTTCAACTTGCCATGATTGGCCAACCCCTGAATTGCCTGGCTTGTGTTGGTGCTTCGAAGTTCAGGCGATTCGTGGCCGTGGTTGATTTGAAGACTTTGGACAAGGTACTCGCAGTCCACTAAGCCACCGTAACTCAACTTTGCGTTGAACTCATCAGCCTGAACAAGTTGGCGGACTTGGCGTTCGCGCATCGCTCGCATCGCCACCGTATCAAATGGTTCTCCGCGGTAAATCAAATCATCTCGCTTACCAATGATCTGAGATCCGAACTCGTCCATGCCGGCAACATGTCGCAGCTTGACCAGAGCCTGGCGTTCGAAAGGCCAAGCATCTCCGTCGGCTGAGAAATACTTTGCAAACGAGTTCAATGGCACGGCCGCGCTACCAGCTTGACCATAGGGCCGCAGTCTTAGGTCAACTTCAAAGATGCCTTTGCGGCGATGTTGAATTACCTTTTGGAATTGCTCGACGAGCTTTTGAAAGAAACGGCTGGCGGCAATCGATTTCGGCCCACTAGTGCGTCCCTCGCCACGATATAGAAACATCAATTCAATGTCTGATGCGAACCCAAGTTCTCGCCCGCCGAACTTACCCAATGCGCAAACACACCAGTCGATTGTGCTCCCCGACTCATCTTTGGGTTCGCCATACGTTTCGTGCAATCTTTCGAGACAGATGCGCAAAGCTTCCGCGACAACCACCTCGGCCACGTCGCTCAACTCGTCCGAAAACTGACCAAACTCGGTGACATGTCGCATGATATGCCGCATGTCCGTACGAAACATCTCACGATCTTTGAAGGCATTGAGCCGCTCGATGCGATCTTCGAAAGACTCACATCGTTGCAATTCCACGGCGAGTTGCTCGGTCAGTTTGGACGCGGTCTTCTCACTTTGCAGCCCTTCAATATCTTGCAGAATTGGGAAGAGGTTTTGATGTTGAACGCGCAGGAAGTCATCCCAAAGGAAGTCGCTAACGCCCAAGAGTCGCGCCAGCGCCGCCAACACATTCGACTCTTGAAGCCCCACCATTTCTTCAAACCAGTTCGGCTGTTTCAGCAACTGCTCCAAGAGTTCGCGAAAGTGCAACAGTGCCGACTCGGGATTGGGCGACGTTGGCAACAAGTGAGCAAAGTGCTTAATCAAAGCAACGGTAAAACGCAGTTCTTGTAACCGCTGCGGATCCGTGATTTTCTCGCCCTGACGGTCCGTAACGTACAACGTATCAAACACTCGGTTGCCGATAGAAAGTGCCGTCAGCCGCAAAACGTCGATTTCTGACATCGTCAACGCGTTCGAAAGCTCATACAGAAAGCCGCTGCTGTCTTGCGAATCAATTCGTAGTGCGGTTGTGTATGGTGACGCCTCGTTGTCGATCGTGATCTCGATCGGATAAACGGCTGAGGCCAAATCCGGAGCCGCTCGCAACGCCGCCGCAACACGCTTGGCCAATTGACCGCCTGGCTCCGACAATTCCCCGTTTCGAACAAGTGCCAACAGAGCACTTAGGTCCTCTTCATACTCCCCCCACTCAACAACTTCCGACCCGCGACGACGCACGGTGAATACATTGACGAACTTTCGACTTTTGCCCGGCGGTTGCGGTCGTTGCCCAAGCTCTTCGATCACGTGTTGATCGGCTTTGCGTTGAACGGTGAATGCGTTGGCGTCGACGATGTCCAATCCATGAACGAACAATAATCCAGAGATAATGGACAGGTTGCCAGTGTGGTCGTAGCCGACAATCGTCAAACGCCATCGATCGGACGAGAGGTCCTCGACTTCGAGCCGCGTTGGCTGATCGGCGTCCAACTGCTCGAGCATGCGGCCATGCCGTTCAATTTCTTGGTCCGAATAGATCTTCGAGTACAACGGTTCCATCTCATCGATGTGAGCCACCGTCGAGCGGACTTCTTCGGCGATCCGAGAACTCGTGTTTGTCCCGCCACCGACGTACTTTTCGTAGATCTCTCGAATGGCATCACGATGCTGTTCGTAATGAGTCAACAATTGCTGCGAGTCAGCGAAGTCCAATCGCTTCGCGAGATAGAGTTGTTCGTCTTCCGATTCGGGCAGTGCGTGCGTTTGCTTGTGATGCATCAGTTGCAGCGAGTGCTCGATCGTTCGCAAGAAGATGTAGCCGCTGGTTAACTGCCGATACTCGTCCGCCTGGATAAAGCCAAAATCCACCAGCCGCATTAACCCGTTCAAAGTGTTGATGCTCCGCACGTGCGGATTCTGCCCCCCGTGAGTTAGTTGCAGCAGTTGCGTCACGAACTCGATGTCGCGGATTGAGCCCGCTCCCAACTTGACCTCGCCCCAGTCCCGGCCGCTGCGTTTCAAGCCGGATTCGATGCGATCTTTCATGGCCCGCACACTTTCCCGGACTTTTTCTGGTGGCGCTCCAAAGACGATGGGCTCGGCATCTCGCAAGAATTGCTCGCCCAACTCCAAGTTTCCGGCAACAGGGCGAGCCTTCAACAACGCTTGCTTTTCCCACATCTCGGCGCTGTTTTCGAGGTAGTCGAGATAGCTTTCTGCCGATGTCACCAGCGGGCCGGATTGGCCCCAGGGACGAAGTCGCATGTCCGTGCGATACAGGAATCCCTCGCTGGTTGATGACTTCAAAGTCTTGATTAGTTGTTGGCCCAGCTTCCAATAGCGGCCAGGATCGCCGTTGGAAAGAAAGACTAAGTCGATGTCCGAACTGTAGTTGAGTTCCTCGCCGCCATGCTTTCCGAACGCCAGGACAGTGAAGTCGCTGATGTCGACATCAAGACGCTCTTGGATCAGCCGCAGACACATCTGAACCATGGCGTCAGCCATCAATGACAATTGCACGGTGACCGTCTTTAGATCCATTAACCCGAAGCAATCACAGGCACCGATCCGCAACAATTCCCAACGTTGCACGCGACGGAGCGCCTCGAACTTTTGCTCCAGACCAACGACGCAATCGGTGACGTCTTTCGACTCCAAAACGAATTGGTCGCGACTCTTGAATTCAGCCAATCGCCGCTGTTGTGTGAGCGACTCAAGGTAGCTGGTGTGATTCACCAGAATCTCTGTCAGAAACTGGCTGCGAACGAAGACCTTGACCAAGATTTCGATTGCGCGAGGATACTGCGACAGATACGTAAAGATTCTGGACAAGTCATCGACGCTACGTACAAATCGGTCGAAGCTGACCAAGATCGCGTCCGTCTTGGGCGACCCGTTGAGAGCTGTCAACAGAATTGGCAAGCAATCGGCGAGCGGTTCGCGTGCGACGTCGTCTTCGGCAAGTTCGAGGATGCGGTTATATGTTCCTTGGACATCGCTAACGCCAACTTTGGCAAGCAATCCGTACGCATCCTCCGCGCTGAGCGGTTCATCAGCGTCCAGAATTCGGCGAGCTTGCTCGAACATTGCGGTGAGTTGATTCGTGCATGGTAACCCGAAGCGTGAGCGAGGGACACTAACACGTGTTCGCGTCCCTCGCTCACGCTTCGGGTTACCATGGATATGCTTGGTTAATGTTGAAAGGTCAACGGATCCTCGCCCAGCCGATTTGCCCCACTAGACAATTCAGTGACCACCTACGATCATACACTGACCGAAGAGCATCGCCGAAAGGAGTCACCAAAACGTGTCCGTCCCGAATGATCTTACACCGTCACAGTGGGAAGCGGTATCACATATCGACGGACCGTTGATGGTTTTGGCCGGCCCTGGATCGGGCAAGACGCGTGTTATCACTCGGCGAATCGCCCACATGATTCAGAATGGAGTTCGCGCGCAGGAAATCTTGGCGATTACCTTTACGAACAAAGCGGCGCGGGAAATGCAAGAACGCGTTGATGCGTTACTGCCGGGCAGTCGTGTTTGGGTCAGCACCTTTCACAGTTTTTGCTCACGAATACTGCGTAGTTGGTCATCGTTTGTTGGCTTGGAATCGAACTTCTCGATCCTCGACGTCAACGACCAGCAGCAAATCGTCAAACGCGTCATTCAAGAGTTGGGTTACGACACGATCCAATTGTCGCCATCGGCCATCGCTGATCGGATTGGTCGAGCCAAGAACGATTTGATGACACCCGACGATTACGCGGCGCGTTTTGAATCATCCGTCGGAGACCACATCACCGCGGTCGTGGCGAAGGTCTACCCCGAATACCAGCAGGAATTGAAGCGCTCGAACAGCGTCGACTTCGACGATTTGTTGTTGTATATGGTGACGTTGCTGTCAGAGAGTGAGGAACTACGCAGCGAATTGAGTCAGCGGTTTCGGTATGTCTTGGTTGATGAATACCAAGACACGAATCTCTCGCAGTACAAGATTGCCGCAGGTATCTCGCAACAGCATCGCAATCTTTGTGTCACGGGCGATCCCGATCAGTCGATCTATAGTTGGCGAGGTGCTCGGATCGACAACATCTTGGACTTCGAACGCGATTACCCAGATTGCAACATTGTTCGGCTCGAGGCGAACTTTCGCAGCACGCAATCGATCGTTCGAGCCGCAGATCAGTTGATCTCGAACAACCGATATCGCAAACACAAATCGTTGATCACAGACAATGATGAAGGGCCGCCGGTTGAACACGTCTTTTGTCGAAACGAACGCCGCGAGGCAGAAACGATCGCTCAGACCATACAGTCCGCCGTCGCGAACGGGACTCACCAATGGTCTGACTTTGCTGTGTTTTATCGCGTCAACTCGCTCTCGCGTCACTTGGAACAAGCCTTTCAGCGAAACGGAATCCCGTTCCAGATTGCCGCCGGCTATGCCTTTTTCGAGCGAGCGGAAATCAAGGACTTAGTCGCGTACCTACGACTGATCCACAATCCGGACGACAATTCTGCGTTTCTAAGAATCGTCAACAAACCGCTCCGAGGAATCGGCAAGACGACGCAATCACGCTTGCAGGCGTGGACGGATCGGACCAATTCCAACTTCTTGGCAGCTGCCAGCCAAGCCAGTGGTGTTCCGAAGATGTCGAAGCGAGCTAGCAAGTCGCTGAAGCAATTTGCTGAGATGATCGATGAGTTCACCGACTTGGCTTCGGGTTCGGTAGAGAATCTATTACTGAACATCATCGAGCGGACGCAGTTCACAACGGCGTGGGAGAACAGCGAGTCCGAACAAGACATCCAACGCATCGCGAACGTCAACGAGATGCTTTCGGCAGCGCGTCAATTCGATCAGGACTCGGCAGGAGGCTCGCTGCAAATGTTCTTGGAGTCCGTCAGTCTGGCATCGGAAACTGACAAGGTCGATGAATCAGCGGGGCTGGTCACGATGATGACTATGCATGCCGCCAAGGGATTGGAATATCCTGTCGTGTTCATTGTTGGCGTCGAGCAAAACTTGATTCCGCACGAACGATCGCTTCGCGACAACGATCAACGTTCTTACGAAGAAGAGCGGCGTTTGTTGTTTGTCGGGATGACACGAGCAATGCAGCGGCTTTACTTGACGAGTACCGAACAGCGAGAAATTCGCGGCCGTTCGCTGTTCTCGATTCCAAGCGACTTTCTAAGAGAAGTCCAGCTTGAGCAACACGACATCCTGTATGACGAGGCAGATCACGTCGGCTACGAGTATGAAGACGTCGAAAGCGTTGACTACGACGACGATTTCCAGGACTACGATCAACCGTCCCGAGAAAGCGTCCCGAAGCTTGATCCCGAGAAACTCAAGCTGACCACAGCCGCTTCATTATTGAATGGCGATTCTCAAGTGGCTGAAATCCCAATCGGCTTCTCTGTCGGGATGCAAGTTCGTCATCCGCGCGAGGGACTGGCCAGGGTTGTTGGTATCGGTGGACATTCGAGAAACCGCAGTGTGACTGTACGCTTCGAGATCAGCGGCGAAGAACGAACCTTCGTTATTTCCAAGTGCCCGCTACAACCTGTTGGGATGAGGTGATCTTTCGTTTAACCCGTAGCCTCGCCTACGTCTACGGGTTAAACGTCTAATTGTCAGATCAACGAGACTGAGTGATAACACGGGCCGCCATATGGGAGTATTTCAATACGCCATTGATCTATTTGATCAGGCATTTCATCAAAGTGCACTCGATAATGCGGATGACGGCTGCTTTCGAGGGCACACCAGGGTACGGAATTCTGAGCGCAACTCTTAAGTGCGGACAAGCCTTTTCGATGGAGATCATCGATTAGCAACCGTTGTTCTACCCCACAGGGAAGGTGAGTCGCACGAGCAACATTCCATGTAACTGATGGGCTAGGAGTACACAGCTTGTTGTTCGGAAAGAGTACGGCGAGAAATTCATCGGACATGGCAGTCCGTTCGTTTTCGTCGAGGATTTCGTGCCAACCGATGTTGGCGTTCGCTGCTATATCGCGTTCGCTGCTATATCGGGTTCGCGCGCAGCAAGAGCAGCTTGACGGCGAAGTTCGATTTCTGCTTGATCCATCAAGGTCTACTTTGTGGGATAATGAAGTGAGGCCGACGTCGTGTTGGAGTAAATTGTGTGGGCTGTAGAGTCGTGAGCCTTGATGGTCTAAAGTGACGGCAGGGACGTATGTGAGGTTCACTAGACCCACGAAAAAACGGCCGCTCGCGGAACGAGCGGCCGTTAGGCTCTTATCAATCGATGTCAGGCTATGCTTAGCCGTTGACGGTCGACAAGATTCGCGAAACGACGCGGTACGGATCCATGTTGGATGCCGGACGACGGTCTTCGAGGTAACCCTTCCAACCGCCTTGAACGGTGGCAACTGGGATACGGATCGAAGCGCCGCGATCGCTGACGCCATAGCTGAACGTGTCGATGGCTTGCGTTTCGTGCAAACCGGTCAGACGTTGGTCGTTGTCAGAACCGTAGTCGTTAATGTGAGCAGCGTGCTCGGCAGCGAACTTCTCGCAGATGCCTTTGATCAGCTCTTCGCCGCCTTGCTCGCGGATTGCCGTGTTCGAGAAGTTCGAGTGGCAGCCGCTTCCGTTCCAGTCACCCTTAATTGGTTTCGGGTGCAAGGAAACGGAGACACCGAATTGCTCGGCAGTACGGTGCAAGAGGTAACGGGAAATCCACAGATCGTCGGCAGCGGCTTTGGCGCCTTTGCCGAACAATTGGTATTCCCATTGGCCTTTCATGACTTCCGCGTTGATACCGGTCACGGAAAGACCAGCGTCCAAGCAAGCGTCCAAGTGAGCTTCGACGACGTCGCGTCCGGCAGCGTTGTCAAAACCGACGGAACAGTAGTAAGGACCTTGCGGGCCGGGGAAACCGTTGCTCGGGAAACCAAGCGGCAGGCCATCTTTCATGAGCGTGTATTCTTGTTCGAAACCGAACCAGAAATCGCTATCGTCTTCGAAAGTACCACGGATGTTGGACGGGTGAACCGAACCATCGGCTGACAAGACTTCGGTCAAAACCAAGAAAGCGTTCTTACGGCAAGGGTCGGGAACCAAGCGAACTGGCTTCAGCAAGCAGTCCGAATCGTCGCCAGCAGCTTGTTCGGTCGAGCTACCGTCGAAGGACCAATCGGGGCAATCGCCAGGGCTGGAAGGGGCGCTATCAACGATTTTGGTCTTGCTACGCAAGGAAGGTTCAGGTTGGTAGCCATCGAGCCAGATGTACTCAAGTTTAGTTGCCATTTCTGTCAATTCTCCTCAAATTTTTTCTTCTGGATGAGAGATTCTGTAGTCTGAATTACAACGTCGCCAGTGGTGTGACTGCGTCCCTCGGAATTCGACAATGGGGACAAGTCTTCACGATTTATGTCTGAACGCCTTGGTTCTCACGGGCTGCGGTTTTTCATGGGCGAGCGCTCCTTTCCTTTTCGATCTATGGCCGAACGGAAACGCTGCACAAAAACCATGGACTAACGCCTATTGCGCGTGCGATCGTTGGCGAGATCGATCGTTTCGTTCGCTCAGCCTGGCCTTAAACTGCAGCAGTAGAAGGTCTACCGCATTCGTCTCAGGCAAGACACGCAAACAGTGTGCCAACGTGAGTAGCGAGGAGGCCCAGCATAATCACACGATGGCGGGAAATCTACTTTGCGGGGCAAGTTTTTTGGGAGATTTGGAGAGGGGGAGATTGGGAACTCCCCATCCCTTGAAAGCTTGCGGACAACAACGGAAACTCCAGTGATGAGCGATCAACGAAAACGATTACTGTTTCTCTGCACGGGCAATTCTTGTCGAAGTCAAATGGCCGAAGGGTTGCTGCGGCACTTGGCTGGCGATCGATTCGAGAGCCTCTCGGCAGGTGCTGATCCATCAGGCTACGTGCATCCAATGGCCGTCGCGGCGATGCAAGACGAAGGTCTCGACATCTCCGCGCAGATCTCGAAGCACATCAACGAATTCTTGCCCCCAGATGGCGAGCCTCCAGACATCATCGTCAGCGTTTGCTCTTCTGCGGAGAAGGAATGCCCCAACTTTCCAGGCAAGGTCGAGCGCCTACATTGGCCATTCGATGACCCAGCTCATGCAACGGGTACGGACGAGGAGATTCGCGCCGAGTTTGATCGAGTGCGCGATGAGATTCGCGAGCGTCTAGAATCGTACTTGGCTCAGGAGAATTAGCGACGTTGCTGTTACGTCGCGTCTGGGACGTCATCGCCGTTGTAGTACTCGTAGAACAGACGGCCGATGTCTTCACTCAGTCGTGATAAGTATTGCCGCTTGAACGTCGAGTACGTGGTTTCGCTCGTCGATCGCGGGGCGATGAGTGGGTACTTCGAGATGATCTCTTTGCTGTAGATACGCTCGCCATCGCCGTCTTGAAACATTTGATGAACACTGACGATGCCTTCCGTGCGACCGCGGAACAGTGAGCCGCTGTTCTCTTCGTAGAGAGTGAAGCGCGAGATATCGATGTTAATCACGTAGGTGACGCCAAGTGCTCGGCCAACTTCGCTGGGCTCCATCCACTCGTCGTTTTCGTCCAACCACGCTCTGACTTGGTCTGGTGAGACAACTTTGATTTTCTTCTCGTGAAGCCGAAATGTCACATATTTGGCGATCTCGCTGTCGATCGAATCGAACGCAAATTTGACTTCATCAGGCGCAAAACAGACAACCGCCACGGTAACGTCTTTCGCCGTCATCGAAAGATTAGTTTGGCTATCAAAATCGGGTTCCACAGAAGGTGGTCCACCAATCAAGTAGCCGGCAAGCACGACGTATTTGCAGCCTGAGCCAACAACGCTAAAAAGCAGAGCCGTCAATGACAACTGGATGAATCGCGACCAACTGGATTTGGTGATGAGTTGATCCGTCAACTGTTTTCTCTCGGCCATTATGAATTCATATCCAGTTTTGTGGGCTTCGTTGGAGTGCAGGCTTTAGCCGCCATTCTTGGGTGACTCTAAAACGCCTAAAAGCTGGACTCCAGCAACTGTGTGCGACGCCTGCTAAAAGTCATCACTCAATCGATGATCGTGAAACTGACGCGCCAGCTGATCGGCCAGATGGTCCATGAATCGCTTTTGGAAAACTTTCTTCTCCATCGACTCACGGCTGATGGGGTTCATTGGTGGGTAAGTTGTGCGGAACTCGCCGCTGTAAACACTTTGAGCACGTCGGCCGAGATCATCGTCGACAACTTGATAGACGAGGACGGCTCCCGACGCGTTACCTTGATACATGCTTGGGCTGTTTTCGGCCATCGTTCGAAATCGTTCGATGTCGATCATGACGATGAAGCTAGCATCGAAATCTTGAGCTAAGTCGCCGGGCGAGCCGACCTCGCCCCCGTTGTCATCAATCCATGTGGCTACTTTATCGGGATTGACGATCGGGATGCCGTGACGTTTGAGTCGTCGCAGAATTCCCTCGGTCAAGTCGAACGCCATTGCTGGAAGCTCGGCCTGCACGAACTCGGGCGTTGTGCATACGACGACGATGGGTTTGTCTTGCTTGGCCAGCCTGATACGGGTTCGCGAGCGAAACTCGGAAGGAATCGTCGGGTCGCCGAAGAACATCTTGCCCAGCATGAAAAAGAACGAGCAACCCGATGCACTGAAGACAAGTAACAGCGCGAACAGCAACATTGAAAATCGAGCGACTTTCAATGAGCGACGGCGTTTCGAGACAGCGTCCATGCTGTTTTCCCGAGTAAATTCAGAGGCGAGTAACCCAGTTGACGATGCTGACGCCGCCAACAACTAAAATGATCCATAGCAGACAAACGTCAGGCGCTGAAACTCGCCACATTCGGCCACGGTAGATGCTGAAACAACTCCAAGGAATCTGAAGAGCACAAATCAAAGCCAATAGCATGCCAGCGACATTCGACTTTGCTGACTGAATCCATTGGCCTCGAATGAAGTAAGAAAAACTGGTCGTCATGCCGCAACTGGGGCAAGGAATCCCAAACAAATCTCGAACACCGCACTGAGGCAACCCCAATTGCTGGTGCGTGCCGAATCCTCGGGTGTCTGGTTCTAGGTGATATGCCAGGCCGAAGCCGGCGACCAAAAACAAACACCAGACCGTCAAGAATACGCGTCCGCGAATTCCCAGACGATACTCGCTGAGTGAGGAGTCAAAATTGGTCGAATTACGAGCCGATTGACTCGCGGTTGGAGAGGTGGATGAGAGTGAAGTGTCACAGGAAGGGGGATGAGAGGGGGCGGACGATAGCTGTTTACCACTCATGCCGCAAGATCTCTTCACGGTGACGATATTAAAGGTGAGACCGTTTGCGGTTCATCTATCCCGTAGTCGCAGGCGAGGCCTCTTGTACGTGTTCCTCGCCTGCGGCTACAGCTTCGGACATTCGGTGAAGCACCAAAAATGCAGCCCTATCCCTACATAAATTGTGAGGTGGATGCTACAAAAACGCACGCTGGTGCCGCCACCAGTCGGAAGTCTGGTCCAGATCATCAACTTTGGAGTCTCCGAGTGCAACATCTTCGACTAAAGAGCGCTGATGATGCATTGGTCATCGGAGAGGACTTCTGGGCGGAAATCCTGGAATGGGCCGAGGACAATGGTTGGAAGCCTCACCGGCCGAGCACGGAATATCGGTCAACAGGCTTAGCAGTGACAGCCGAGGACGCTCAGAATCTCGGCGACGCACTGGAGTTTATCGCGGGCGACCTGGTCTTGCACGAACTGGACGTTTCAGACGACTTCATGAGGGAACTGCTAGACGCGCTCTACACGTTGACGGTATTCTTTCAGTCGGGCAGCTTCCAAATCTGTGCATTTACCGCAAATTGAACCGTTTTCATCATTTGCTGGACGGCCGCAATGTCTCGTGAAGCCATTTTCGAAGCCAGTTTGGACTACTTCCTAAATCCAATTGGCGAATTCCTGCGAGACGACACCGTGACCGAAGTTATGGTCAACGGCTTCGACGAAGTCTACGTCGAGCGAGCGGGGCGATTAGAAACGACCAACGCCCGCTTTCCTAGCGAGGACGCTTTGCGTTCGGCTGTTCACAATGTTGCGCAGTACGTGGGTCGCACAATTGACCGCGACCGGCCGATCTTGGATGCGCGGCTCCCCGATGGTTCTCGCGTTCATGCAGTGATCCCGCCGAGTGCTCGACGCGGAACCTATCTGACGATTCGGCGATTCAAGCGTGACATTCTCAATATGGACGACTACATCCGGCACGGCAGCATGTCGGAATCGGCAAAGGAATTCATTTCTTTGTGCGTTCAGTTGCGAAAGAATATCGTCGTCGCCGGAGGCACTGGGACGGGCAAGACCACGCTACTCAACGCGATTTCGACGTCGATTCCGGAAGAAGAACGAATCGTTGTCATCGAAGACAGCTCGGAATTGAAGCTTTCTCAGGAGCACTGTTTATACCTGGAATCTCAGCAAGCTGATTCGAATCAGCGCGGCGGCGTGTCGATTCGGCAGCTTTTCATTGCCTCATTAAGAATGCGCCCGGACCGAATCATCGTGGGCGAGGTTCGCAGTGGTGAGGCGCTGGATATGGTGCAATCCATGATCAGCGGGCACTCGGGCAGTATGACGACCGTCCATGCGACGTCGCCTCACGATGCCCTTGTCCGGCTGGAAACGCTGTCTTTGATGTCCGACATCGATATCCCAATTTACGTGGCTCGAGCACAGGTGGCCTCGGCAATCAACGTCGTCGTTCAATTGTCCCGATTCTCCGAGGACGGGTCCCGCCGAATCACTCGAATCACCGAAGGTCTGGGCCTGGACGAGAACAATCGATTCCAGATGAGAGACATTTTCGTGTCGAAACTGCAGGGCCGAGACGCCAACGGCTACCTTATTAGCGAACTCGAACCCGTTGGTGTGAAGCCAACGTTCGCCAATGAGCCCTATCAATATGGTCTCGACTCGCAAATTCGGCTGACTTCGCAGATCTGGGGTTCGTAGGCCAGATTTCTTGGCGGGCTCTGCAGAAACTTACAGTTGTATTAATCGAGAGTCGTGTTTCTGTCGAAAAAAGGCTCATTACGAAATTGTGGCGCCCCTGCGCGCCTCTGCTTCAAAAGCGGACCAGATGGCGGCACCCCAATACGTGGAAATTCCGAACGCGTTTGAAACAAAATTTCTCGCCTAACCAAAATTGTTAGTTTTTCGTTTGATTTATCTGACAAAAAGAGAAATAATGCGAAAGGTTTGGTATTTCCCAAACTCGTATCGTTTGATACGACCAATTCTTCATTTCAATTGATTCAACCGTACATCTTTGGCTCATACGTCATTCATTGAGCCTCAGTGGTCGTTTTTTCTATCTTTTCTTCTTTCTTATTGGGAGGACGTCAAATGTCTAGGAGAAAGTCTGTTGTGAAGCGTAAACGAGGATTTACGCTGATCGAACTGTTGGTGGTCATCGCCATCATCGCCATCCTCATTGCTCTGCTGCTTCCGGCAGTGCAACAAGCACGTGAGGCCGCGCGCCGATCACAGTGCAAGAACAACCTGAAACAATTCGGTTTGGCTTTGGCCAACTACGAGAGCGCGAACAACTACTACCCGCCGCTGCGTGGTGGTACGAATGGTATCTTCGGTGGTAGCGCGTTTGCTGCGACCGTCACCAACGAAGATCGCTTGAGCGGCGTTGCAATGTTGCTGCCGTTCCTCGAAATGCCCGGTCTGTGGGGCGAGATTCTCGATTCCACGGTCGGCGGTATCGGCAACCAAGGTGGCGCACCACAGCTTTCCGCCTTCCCGCATCCGACCGGCGAGATGGAAGTCATGCTTTGCCCGTCATCCAACGTTCCGAACCGAGTCAATAACGCCGCCCACCGAAGCTACTGCTTCAACGTTGGCGATGTTGTTGTTGACCTGCCGACCAATACCCAAAGTGACGCAGGTGCACTGTCGACGAACCAAACTTCGCACCGTAACCGTGGTCCTTTCAGTTTTCGAGTTTGTGCTCGTGAAGCCAGCATGACCAACGGCGACGGAACAAGTAACACCATCACGATGGCCGAACGCGACTTGTCGAACCCGACCAACGAACGTGATGTCCTCGGTCGAGTCACCGACTCGACGGTCTTCGCTCTCGGTTCACCGATTGCTCCAGCTACCTGCGATGCGAACGCGCAGCAAGGTTTCTGGATCGCCGGCGTTAACCCGCTGCCAGCTCCGCTGCCCGGCGACAACGCTTTTGACGGTTTCACCTTCTTCAATGCTGTTACGGTTAACATCGGCCCGAACTCACCGTCGTGCGGTTCTGGTCCTGGTGCTGCCGCTATGATCTCCGTCAGCAGCCGCCACCAAGGTGGTGCTCACGTTCTCTTCGGCGACGGTACCTGCCGCTTCGTCACCGAGAACATTGACACCGGCGATCAAGCCGCGACCGTTCCTCAAACGAACGGTGCATCAAGCTACGGCGTCTGGGGTGCTCTTGGCACCATGGGCGGCGGCGAAGTCATCAGCGACTTCGGTGGCTAAGCCAAACTGCTTTTAGCGGTTTACTGCTACAAAGAATGCCGCTCGGAGACTTGTTCTCCGGGCGGCTTTTTATTTGCGCCGCCGAGCTATATGAGCGCAATACACGGTAACCGTGTGGATGATCGATTTGTTTAGCTCGAGTGGCACGAAGAATAGTAAACTGTCTTGATGTTATTTTTTGTCGCCACTTCGCGGCTGTTCGAGCCTCCCATGAGAGGCAACGCTCGGGTTCCATTAACGTCCAATGTTTTCATCCCATTACTCTAATTTCACCGCATCTTCGATCACCACATTGGCTTTGTTGCCAACGATTTCGACTGGCTTCTTTACACGCACTGCTTTGAGGCGAACTCGTGGTTCGTAGTCACGGTAGCGAGTGTCGCCTAGGCGTCCATTGGAGTTGCCTTTCCGAGCGTTGATCTTCACTCCCTGGATTTGGCAGTTATCCAACAAGACGGAACGCACCGGCCATTTGGGTGCATCATCAACCGGTGCTCCGGACTTGGCATCGAATCCTAGTGCTACCGTTGCGTCGAAGCGACCGCCTTGAATTTGAACGTCCTCAACGCCACAAGCAATTGTGACGGGTGCGTCGGACCGGCAGTTAATCAAGCGGACGTTGCGCGTTCGGATGGCTGGGCGAATCGCCTCGCCGGGGACTGTCGTTATTAGGAATCCGGCTCCGCTGATGTTCGTGGCCTTGCAGCGAACGAACGTTACATCGTCGACTAACAGCGGCCAACGGTAAGCGTGGTGACGCACATAGAATCCCGTTCCCGTCCCGCCAAGATTCTCAATTTGGCAGTCCTCGAGGTACACGCGCTGAGCCCCTTCTTCAATCTCCCATGCCTTGACGCAGCGGCTGGTGTCGACGGCTTTGCAGCGGATGAAGCGAATGTCGGTGCAGCCTCCATTCTGTCCCCAGCCCGACGCTCCATACGCATCGTGATCCCAATCGGTCACTGTGATATCGATGGCATCGCACTCGCGCGAGTTCTTCGCGAACGACGCGCCGCAATACACGTCGCGAATCGTCAAATCTTTAAGCGTGACTCGGCCAGCGTTCTCGACCCAGACACCACGCGGAATCTCGCCACTTCGCTGTTGAGGTTGTTGGCGATAGTTGCCGTCCAGCGACAGGCCCTCAATCGTGACGTGTTCGACGATCGACTTGGTTGGTCCGTCTCCCGACACCTCGATCATGTGAACGCGGCCAGATTTTGCTTTGAGCTTCAGCGTTGCTCCCGAGCCATAGAGTTTCACGCGATCGCGATTCACTCGAATCGTCTTGCTGATGAGGTAGTGGGAACTCGTCTTGGGAAAGACGACCGTACCACCCGAACGAGCAGCATTGATCGCTGCCAAGATTGCATTCGTGTCGTCGTGTACTCCATCTCCAATTGCTCCGTAATCTTGCACGTTGAACTTGGCAGTTGCTGGATGAGTTGGAGTTTTCTGTACTGGTGGGAACGCTCCGATGTATGACCGATTCTCTCCGGCCGTCGACGCGGGTGAGTTCGCAGCGAACCTGAGAAACAGTGGGCTTGCCGGATTCAGCGATAGAAATTGCGGATCGACTCGCGTGTCATGCGGACCAGCCCGCCCCGTTGTCGATCCGTTCCAACCGATACCGTACCCGGATGCCGCGTTCCATAAACAATTGAAATCGCCGCTGCCCGGTCCGCCAAGTGCCGCCAACACGGGAGACGGCGTCTGAGCAATTATCGAACTGGTCACGGAAGCGTGACTTGGCTTCTGGACGAGAATCCCACCATGTTGATTGGTCGCATAAATCGTGCAGTTGCGAACCGCCAGCTCTGACGTATACCTTCCACCAGCCACAATCACACCGTGAAATGATTCGTAGATCACCGTGTGAGACACCTCGCAATCAGCAGTCGCCCAAGCAGCGATGCCATTGGCGTAACGACTGTGAAGTCGACAACCGGCGATCGTTACGTGGTCGGCATCGAACAAGCGAATCGCGTTGTTGTCACCGTTGATGTCGCGTCCGGAGATATGCACATTGCAACCACGCACGGAGAAGTGGCTCACCCCGAAGAGATCGATCCCCGGAGCACCATGGTTTCCATCCGTTGCGTTTCTCACGGTCAGGTCTTCCAACACGACATGAGCGGTCCGCGTTGACCGACGATTAGCGAGGTGACGAACCGGAGCCCGATTAAACGCGGTGGAGATCAGCACCGCCCGTTCGCCTGGTGCTGATCGGTAAACGATCGGCTGCTCCGAGGAGCCCGACTGGCAAAAGTTCAGGGGACGATCGATATACTCGCCTGCCGCCAAGTTAATAACGTCACCCGGAGAAAATGATCTCCCACCAAGGATACTTGTATCAAAGACCTTCACGTTCGCCGCGATGTCTTTCCCCAGAGGTTCGCTGAGTTCAAACGTGTCTGCTGTCTTCTTCTGATAGGCTCGCTGTTCACCACCAATCCGAAGACTCCCGCGATCAGGAAAGCCGTAAGTCGAGTAGACTGCCAGTCACATTGAGCCGGCCGCACAAAGCTGCCTCACCCGAGTCGGCTGCCCTCGCGATGGCGACGCCCACGCCTGCTCGCGCGACGTTCCATCCGCGCGGTCGTCTCCATCCGGTGCCACCCAGTACTCAGAAGCAAACGCACTACAGATGCCACCAAATATTACCAGCAGAACACCGACGATTTGGCAGACAACAGTTTTCGGCTTCCAATAACTCATGAAATCTTTCGTGATTAGAACTTTGATAACGAGCAGTTTGCCAAGGTGTCGGAAACGGCTTCCCGATCCCGACGCGTTGGAATGATGTCTCGCCTCTTAGCCTCGAAGAGGCTCAACAGAATAGCCCCGACCGTGAGGTCGGGGAAAGTAACATATTCTCTCGGGAGGTCCGAAGAACCGGCACAGTCTTCATGCCGGTCCTTCGGGGCCTCCTGAATGGTTCTTGCAACAATCCCCGACCTCACGATCGGGGCTATTCTGTAACGCCTCTTCGAGGCTAAAAAGCGCAAATTCAAACTTACGCGTCGGGTTTCTAACGCGAAGCTTTTGGACACGATCCAGCTCCAGGACAGCGACCACTCAAGTCTAATTGGACGAAACCGCTTTCGAAAGTTGGACAATCTAAACCCCATTGCTCGCTCTGTTTTCACTGGCACAGGGGTGACGTTTTAGAATCGAATTAGTAGCGTATCAGGATATGACGACGAGCTTGGTCGCTGACCACGCACAGTCCTCACCTTGACGAACTCAATCAGATCGGTCATTTCATGATCATGAATTCGAATCTACATCTCACGCGTCGTCAGGCTGTTCTTGCGATGGCAGCGGGAACTTCACTCGGTCAGTTTGCCCTTGCCAATGACGAATCGAAAGCCAAATCTAATTTGCTATTCGACGGCAAAACGCTAACCGGTTGGCACACGAACCCTCAACGGATCGGACATGGTACCGGCGGTCGATGGCAAGTCGAAAATGGGACTCTTACCGGAGAACAAGAGCCGCCAGGATCGGGTAATGGAGGATTGCTGTTGTCGGACAAGAAGTACGGTGACTTCGAATTGACGATCGACATGCATCCGGACTGGGGACCTTGTAGCGGAGTCTTCTTTCGTTGCACCGACAAAGGCGCGGGTTTCCAAATGTACGTCGATTACCACGACGGCGGCAACGTCGGTCACCTACGCGGCGAGATGCCTGTGGCGTTCGCAATCATGCCGTTCAAATTCAACGGCGTGCTTGATGACGGGCGGTTGGTCAAGCTGACCACTATATCCGACGCGCGAGCCGCGAAATGGCCCGACGGTGTTTACAAGTACTGCTGCACGCCACAGCAATTCCTTAAAGCGTGGAAAGTCGGCGAGTGGAACACAGCAAAGATTCGCTGCGTTGGCAAGTACCCTCAGATAACCACATGGATCAACGGTGAGCGCATGTGTCATTTCGACGGCGAGAACTCGACGCTGCCCGGGTACGACAAAGAACGTGTTTTCAAATTGCTGGGCCGCGAAGGATCCATCGGCGCTCAAGTCCACGGCGGCAAAAACTGGCCCAAGGGAAAGAAGTGCCGCTGGAAGAACATCCGGATTCGTGAACTATAGAAATGGTCAACGCCAAAACTGTCCAAGTCGGAACCAAAGTTCTGGCCATCAGGCAAATTTGACCCGTAGCTCTCCAAAGAATGTAATACGGAGATGACAACATGAATGAACTGACAAGACGAGAGTTCCAGCTTGGCGTAGGTTGTCTGTTGGCAGGCGGATCGATCGTCGCGCCACTGAGTGGCAGTGGATTAGCGGCCGAGCCATCCGATCCCATGGACGCCCCGATGTGTGACTTCCAGACTTCGTTTATGACCTGGCACTCACGGCCGCGAAAGGACCCGCGACCGCATGCTCGGCATAACGTACCTCACGGCAGCATGGTCAGAATCCAACTGGAAGCGTTGATTGATGTCGTCGACAAGAAGTCCGGTACGTCCGAACGGTTCGTCCTAATCGCGCCATGTCGCACGGAGTGGGTCTATGCCGAAGACCGCTTGTTTCAAATTCCCAGCGCCGAGTTCCGCAACATTTACTCGTCAACAGATGGACGCAGCTTGACCGAGAGCCTGACTACGGACGGTAAACCATCACAGGCCCGCGCAACCGCGAACAGGTATCACTTTCTCACATTCGATGTGAACCCACATCAAAATACCCGGACACTGACGTCGGTGGAAGAGATTGTTAAAGCGAGCGCCACAAAGACTCCGCTCGTCGGCCGCACGCAAATCGACGACCCGAACGGTCAACTGTCTTGGACTCTGGAGTATCCAATCAAGACGATGAACTTCATGCCCAAGACCAACTCGTTCCAAGTCGACACGGGCCCGATCCTCGTCCCCGATTACGATTCAAAGGCCGACAAACCCATCAACCGCCTTGAGATGGCATACGTCGCCTACAACCGGCTCGATCGAGCGGAGCTCATCCTTCGACGACCGACGCCAATAAACGACAAAGACGGAAAGCAACTCTGCCAAGTACTGCACTATTCCGAGGTGCGCGAAGAAAAAGCACGCAACGTTCTGCTCGCCGCGATGCCAGTGGAATGAAGCCAAACTCAGCATCCGCCGCAAAGGGTGAGAGATTGGAAGTGAAAGTACGCGATGGATGGATCGCGCAAAGAGGTCAAAACCAAGTCCGCTATTGGTTCCTGGTAACGCTCTCCTGGCAAGGTTCACAAGTGATGTTGAGTTAACGGTAGCACTCGATAACAAGCGGCAACCCTAAAGCAGTGAGAAAATGGTCGCGCGATCGTTGCGTTGGCAGATTGCCCTAGTTGTCGGCGCAGTTGTTGCGTTGAGTGGCTGTATGAGTGGAATCCCCAGGCAGCCAAGCTCGTCAGCTCCCGGGGGCCAGAACGGGCCGGTGACGGCGATGGACGTCAAACCGTTTCCGCCGAAAATCGATCAGCAAACTGGCTTTGTCATCGGCGGTCGCAATTCGACCAAGCTGATTCGCTCGCTGGCATCCATTAATGGCATCAGCATCGCCGATTTGGAACGGCAAATGCGACCGGGAGCTGAAGGCAAGGAAGGATCAACTGCTGGGTTCCTTGGGAAAAGCGAAAGCTTGCTCACGGTACTTGCTCAAGACAATGCCTACGTCGTCGATCAACTGGAACTGACCCACCAGGGTCTGGCGCGACCGATGCTGGCGATCGCCAACTACGCTCGGGAAAACAATACGTCGCGGGTGACGTGGCGGGGGATTCTATTCTACGTGGAAATTGAGGAGACGCTTGGATATCAGTACTCGCCGTTTCGCGATGGAACGAAAACGTCCGCGGATGTGACTATTCGCAATTTACGCAAGGGGACGACGTTAACATATTCGCTGCTCGTGCCGCAGATGATCGAGCGGTACGGTTTCTACGAAGGCCAAGGCACAAAGTACCGAGTGGAGCCACGAAAGATTGTTGAAGTGTTTGAGTTAATGAAGCGGTAGGCGTCGACGTGACGTGGTTGAAGGAAGTCGTTTGGGAGTGAACGTGTGACTTGTAACTCCACTTCCCGAGGCCACCGCCACTGCCGAGCGTGTCTCTCAGCTGGATGCGGTGAATGACGTTATCGACAGGGCGTCCGACTCTCCCGAGCGCATCGTTCTGGTCGCACGCTGTCGAACAGAGTGAGTCTATGCCGGAGGCCACTATTACAAACCCAAGCACCACAGCGGGACGAAACGGGATCACTCTACTTTCTCATAAAACGCAATTAAATCGAAACAAAAGTTGTTTGTTTGTGTTTTGATATGTAAACATGCCCCATAAAGTCAACGACCTTCCCAACTGCGAGCACAGCTCGCCGCCACCAAGATTCACAATGCCACAATATGACCTAGTGCTGTGTCAGGCTTAAGAATTCGGGTAAGGTTTGCCGATGATTGTGACAACGACAGGAGGTTGTCATGGTCAAGACGTATATTGTTCGGCTCACGGATGAGGAACGAAAGACACTGCGGGGTGTCA
>PBMZ01000114.1 GCA_002722955.1 Planctomycetaceae bacterium
GGTCTCGAGCGTGCCGCGTCCTTGGCCAAGATGGACAAGTTGGATGGCAATGACTGGTACACCGAAGGCTGGCAGCACTTGCTGACGAAGCAACGATTCGACGGCTCTTGGCTGGGCTTCAGTAGCACCGTACCCGGTACATCGTTTGCCGTATTGTTCATGGCCAAAGCCACCGCCAAGATGATGCGACATCGACCGCCAGCAGTTGCCGTTGGTACGGGCTTGTTGGCAGGTGGGCGCGGTTTGCCGGACGACTTGACGACGGCCGAAACCAAAGACGGTAAGGTCACCGCTAAGAAGCTTGAGTTGCCGATTGATAAGTTGCTTGCCGACATATCCAATACAGAGGTCGGCAACATCGAGGCGGCTCAAACAAGCCTGGTCTCTCAAATTCAAGTCGGAAAGCGTGAAGAGCTGATTGGCCAAAAGGATCTGCTTGTGAAGCTCGCCGACGACACGCGCGACGAAGTCAGAAGGACGGCGATGTGGGCTCTCGGCCGTTGTGACGATCTGCGTCTGGCACCTCTAATGATCAAGGCGTTGAAAGACAACAACATCGACGTTAACGTCGAAGCACGAAACGCATTGTGTAGCTTGAGTCGGCGGCCATTGGGCTTCGGTATGCCGGCAACTCCGGTGGCCGAAGTCAGTCCCACCGCGACTCCAATCGAGCGTGAGACGAAGATTCGAGAATGGCAGCGGGAGGCTTACAAACGCTGGATGGCTTGGTATAACCGTATTCGTCCTTACGAAGAACGGGATGAACTGCCAGACCTTGACGCGATCGAGGTCAAGCGGACGGGCCGACGTTAGATACGCATGAAGATTTAGCGAGCGAAACAGATAGAGCAAAGCTGGTCCGACGGAGACTGCATGGCCACTGCCGAGAAAACTCGAAAAGAGCCCAAACAAAAACCGAAGAAGGCGACAGACATCGCAAAACCGGTCATGAGCACGACCAGTTACGATCGTGTTTCGTCGACCATGATCGCTGTTTGTTTGGCTTTGATTATCGCTGTCATTTGGCTTGGCGTTATTTGGGCAACCAACCGGATTCCCAAACCACCAGATGCCGTGCCGATCGAATTGCTAGATCTCGGCGGTGGTGTTGAGGACGGCGAACCTGACGAGACTCTTGAGTTGGAATCGCCCGAACCAGAAACGGACGATCCATCCCTGGCGGAAGAAGTCTCTGAGGAGACCGAAATTTCCGAAATGCTCGATAACGTCGTCGAGTTGTCCGATCAAGCCTCCGAGCAAGTTCAGCAGCAGTTCGAAACGGCCGCAATGAATACGGGTAAGCCCGGCAGTGCATCAGGCACAGGCCGCCGCCCGCTGGGTTCCGGAAGCGGTGCCCCTGGCTTTCCGCGCGAACAACGCTGGTTCATCCGTTTTTCCGATCAAGGTACTTTAAACGAGTACACTGGCCAGTTGGATTTCTTTGGGATCGAGATGGGAGTGCTCAAGACGTCCGGGTCCATTCAATACCTTTCCAACTTATCCGCCGCTCGCCCAGCCGTAAGATCAGCAAACTCCGGCAAAGGCGAGAATCGAATGTATATGACATGGCGCGGCGGAAACCGGAAACAGGGTGATTTGAAAATCTTCAAGAAGGCGGGCGTTGATGTCGGTTCGAACCTAATCTTGCACTTCTACCCGCCGAAGACCGAGGCCATGTTGGCGGACTTGGAAATGAAGTACCGAAATCGCAAACCAGAAGAAATTCGTCGAACGTACTTTGTCGTGCAAGGATCGCCTGGCAACTATACGTTTGTTGTTAATAAGCAAAGTTACTTTCGATAGGTGGGCAGCGAATCGCTGCTTTAACGTTGCCAAACGACTTGGCAATGTGGACCTAGACGGAGCCGCCGAGCGTGAGATTGGACACTGCCCGCTCGCAACCAACTTAGACAAACATCAAGAGAGAGCTAATGGACTATTCAGCGATATTAAACGCTGCCGGTATTTTCATCTATGGAATGATGGGGATAGTTGCCATTTACGGTGTGATCTGCGTCGTCTTGCTTTTGCGTAAGATCGGTCAGAAACGGTTCTCAAACCCCAATGCCCAAGCCGAATTCCTGGACGAGGTGGGCGAGCTTTGCAAGAAGCGCCGATTCGACGAAGTCGCCGAAATGTGCGATACGCCGGGACTCTGGTCCAAGGCTGTTCCGCAGTTGATCATCGTGGCTTTGCAGAATCAAGACCGCAGCCCTCAGAAGTTGCGTCGCTTGGTGGCGGAACAGTTTGAACGTGAAATCTTGGCCGACTTGGAATATCGGCTGTCTTGGATTAACACGATCGTCAAGAGCGCCCCGATGCTCGGGCTGCTTGGTACGGTTATCGGTATGATCATGGCCTTCCAAACCATCGCTGGAAGTGCGGACACGGGAACGGATCCAACAGCACTTGCCGAAGACATTGGTATCGCGCTGTTCACGACAGCGTTGGGACTAACGATCGCGATTCCGTTGGTGTTGGCCGCCGCGTTTACCAACGTCCGAATCGGCAAGTTGCAGGACGCCGTGCAAGAAGCCGTCGGTATTTTCTTGGACGATTTCGAGTCGGCTCGCAAGTCTGCTTAATCTGTGTCGTTGGCCTTGAGCTAACGTTGATCAACTTCGATTACGAGGATTCCCGTGGGTAGACAATCGCTCTTTCAGGACACTGCAGGAGACGGCGGCTTCGGCAAGTCTCGCACTGGCGACGAAGCAGACCTGGACATCACACCGATGATCGATGTGACGTTCTTGCTACTGATCTTTTTCATGGTCACTTCGACGATGAAGGGGACCCCGGATTTGAATGTTCCCCCGGCCGAACATGGAACGGGAGTGCCTTCGTCCAAGGCGGCGGTCGTCACGATTAGGAACAACGGCGGAGAGCCGCAGATTCTGCTTGGGGATGGAAAAGGCCCTGAGGGATCGTTGGCCGACATTCGCCCCTATGCGGAACAATTCTTTCAAGCCTCGGACGGAGACTTTCAAATCGTTGTCAAAGCGGACCGCGATGTCGAGCACGGATTCGTTCAAGAGGTCATGAAACAAGTCAGCGAGATTGAGAACGTGAAGTACTCGCTCGGCGTGCAGGATAAGAAGAAGTAGGATCGTAAATGCCCATCCGCTTTCGATGCTCATCTTGCAATCAACTGATCAGCATCGCCACAAAGATGGCGGGGAGAGACGTTGCGTGCCCAACCTGCAAAACGGCTTGCACCGTTCCACAAGCTGATCAGTTACAGAAAGTAGCACCGGCTCTCGCTGCGGCATCTCAACAGTCGCCGGCTCCGGAAACGAAACCAAAGAATCCGTGGGACGACGACGAGGAAACCGAAGACGAAGAATTCCAACTTCGCCGCCGCGGTGGAGAAGAGGACGAACTGGACATGACACCGATGGTCGATGTCACGTTCTTACTGCTGATCTTCTTCATGATTACGGCATCGTTCACGATGCAAAAGACGCTGCAAGTGCCTCCGCCTGATAAGGATGAAAAGGGTGCCGCCACGACGGTGCAAACCTTAGAGGACTTTGAAGAAGAGTCCGTCATCGTCAACATTGACTCGAAGAGCGTTGTTTATGTCGAGGACGAGGCTGTCAGCGATCCCTCCGGAATTGCCGACGCGCTTCGAGATAACATGCGGGCTGGCCAGAAGTTCGAAATTGTCATAACAGCGCATGTCAAATGCATGCATGAAATCGTGGTCAAGGTCATTGATGCCGCCAATGAAGTAGGGATGCAGCGTATTCGTTTAGCAACAAGTCAGGAAGATGACTGATGCCATACCTGCAGCTCCGAGACTCCGACGGTGAAGTGAGCAATCACGAGCTGGCTCGGGCAAAAGCGCTGTCAATTGGCAGCCACATTTCGAGTCATATTTGCATTGATGAGGACGAAGTAAACAGCCTCCACTGTCGAGTCCATTGGAACAAAGAACAATTCGAAATCGTTGCTGAGACAAATGACGGCGTTGACGTGAATGGCACGATCGTCGTCCAAAGCATTCTTCGTGACGGATCGATTGTTCGAATTGGCAGCGTAGATTTGACGTTCATTGAACAGGATGCCGCAGTCGAGATGGCCGAGAAGAAGAAAAAGAAGAAGTTCGACTCCGATGATGAAATCGGATTGGCCCCCATCGAAGACGACGATGGTTTGTACTCATTGTCTCCGACTCAAAGCCAAGAAATCGACCTGAATAATGACGCAAATGACGATTTCTTTGACGAGGACATGGACGCCGACGACTTGGACGATGATGACAGCGTCGAAATGCTGATTGCCCAAGAGAACAAACCATCCAAGAAACAAGAAAAGCCCAAAGCTAAGCCAAAGAAGGCGGAGAAGAAAATGAGTAAGAAGAAAGATTGGGCTGATGAGGTCGATGATTGGCTAACCGAAGACGATGAGGACGACGTCGAAGATTACGACGAGCAGGAAGTCGCGAAGCAACCGATGCTCTCCAGACGCCGTGGCGCTGGCGAAGAGAGTCCTCCCGAAGAACCCGCTCGTCCCGAACGCAAGGAACCTCGCCGAGGACGTGGTGATGCTGCCGCCGAGGATGAGGGAGGCGATGCAGAAGAAAAGGAAGGCGCGGTCTCGAAGCTCAAAGCGAAGATGCGCGAGCGAGCTCGACGGCCGGGCGAGCAAGACGTCGTTCGTTCGCCTGTTGTGCTGACACTGGTCGGCGGTGCTTCGGTGCTGTTGCTTTTGGGCGGCATCTTTTACTTCATGATCGGACGCGACTTCGTAACCAAGCGAATGACAGCCGCGGATGCCGAAATGGGTTCTGGCAAGTACGCGCAAGCAATCACGATTTTGGACAAGTTTATTGAGGACTACCCAACACACGCGCGAACTGATGAAGCGAAGATCAAAAGAGGCCGCTGCCTTATCGATCGCGAGATCAAAGGATCGACGCCAGATTGGAAAGCCGGCTTAAGTGAAGTTCAAACCTTCATCGAGCAACATCGCGACCGTGAAGCCTTCAAAGAAGAAACAATCACGCTAGCCAACTACGCGCGAGACATCACCATGGGGTCCCTCGAGACCGCCATCGTTGTGAAAGACGCGGAGTTATTGGATGTCTCGGATTCGGCCAAGACGATTATCGAACGCTATAGTGATCCAGAGGACCCTCAAACTGAATACTTCCGCCAAGTCCAAGAGAAGTACCAAGAGGCCCAAGCCGCGATCTTGAAACAGGGCACGTTCAACGACGCCGTGGCCAAGATCGAAGGCTTCATAACCGACAACGAAACGATGCAGGCACTCGACGGCTTGCGAAAGTTGTTGGTCCGATACCCGGCACTCAAAGGCGACAAAACGCTGGTCGAGTTGTTAGAGAAAATCTTGGAAGCGGAAAAGAAACTTGTCACGCGTGATGAAACCGTCCGCGAAGCCGAAACCACTGATCGATCCACCGCGTTGCCTCCACCAGTTTCGCTAACGCTTCACACGCGTTCGCGAACCAGTGAAAAGTCCGCAGGCCGCACGGTCATTGTTCTTGGCGGCGGTTGCTGCTTCGGCGTTGATTCCGTCACCGGTGATCTGAAGTGGCGACGTGAAATCGGCTTGGATACACCGTTCTTCCCGATCTCGGTCGAGACGGTTGTTGCCGGAGTCTTGCTCTTCAATAATACATTCAACGAGCTCGAATTGATTGAGCGACACACGGGTAAATTGGTTTGGCGACAACCATTAGGGGCCGAGATTGCAGGACCGCCACTGGTCACTGTCGACCAAATCTTCCAGCCGACTGTGGGCGGCGAGCTGTTTCGTCTCGACTTGCAAAGCGGTCGCGTTTCGACGGCTTTGAAGTTTCCGCAAAAGTTGCTGTCGCCGCCTGTCGAGATCGCGGCTGACAACAGAATGATCGTCTGCGGCGAACGCGAGGTTATTTACACGTTGTCGATGAAGCCGCTCGAGTGCACAGCAGTTTCCGATTTCGACCATCAACCCGGCTCGATCGAAGCGCCGTTGATGCGAATGGGCCGCTTGGTTTTGATGTGCGTCAATGACAAGGCCGATAGCAGTTTGTTGCGAGTGCTCGATACGGCCAACGCGGACGAAAAGCTGTTCGAAGCTGCGTCGGCTCGAGTCGAAGGTGTCGTTCGCGACACACCCGTTCTTCGCGGTAAAGAATTGTTCGTGCCGTCCAGCGGCGAGCGGCTTGCTGCATTCACCGTCTCTGACGATCCCAACCAACGAGTCCTCACAACGATCGCCACCAACCCGGGCCGCGAAGCAGAAACGGCCAACGTCCACATGTTGGCTGGTCAAGACGGACAACTTTGGATTGCTAGTACGGAACTCCGCAAATTTCGCCTTGATGCTGACAGTATTCACCTCGAGCCAACTCAGAACGTTGCCGTTGGTTTCAGTTCGCAACCACTTCAATCAATTGGCCAAGACCTGTTTGTCGGCCGACGCAGTCGCGGCACAGGTGGCATTGTCTTCTCGCAGACTCATCGCGACGAGATGTCCAGCAAATGGAAAGTTGTCGTTGGTGCCAGCATCTTGGCGTGCTCGGTAACTGAGAATGCGGCTGTCTGTCTGACGGCGATGGGCGATGTGTTCAATGTCACGAACACAAGCATGGAAAACGGTGGCTTCGTTGAGCAACCGTCCTTGCAACTCTCCTTGCCCGAAGGACTGACGGGACCTCTGAAGGCAACACGGCTACAAGACGGCCGCATTGCCGCTTACTGCGGAGCTCCGTTGCCCAAACTGTTTATTCTGACCGATGCCGGTTTGATGCAACGTGAAGTCCCGTTGCCCGCGCCTTTGGAAACCGCACCGATCGCTTTGAGCAACGGAGTTGTCCTTCCCTTGCCCGGCAAATTGGCGTTCTCACCGAAGCCAGGCTCCCCGGCCATTGAGGAGTTGCCAGCACCCGTCGAAAAGGATCAAGTCCGCAAATGGGTCTTCCTCGAAAACGTGGGCAACGACCAAGCGGTCGCGATGGATAGCACAGGCAAGCTGATGAAGTTTCAAGTCCGGACAGACGGAGTCGCTCATCTTCGTGAAGTCAACTCGCTTGAGTTGTCCGATCCCGTTGACTATCGAGTCGCCAGTCATGGTGGCAAGATTTTCTTAGGTGACGCGTCGGGTAAATTCCGCGTCTTCGATGGCAACACGTTGGAGCAATTGGGCGAAGCCGACTTGCCGGCTCCGATTTCAAACGATGTTTGGATCGCCGGCGATAAAGTTTTCGTCGAAAGTGGCCGCCAGCACCTTGTCTGCTTCTCAACAGACTCAAATCTCAACGAATTGTGGAAGCTTGAACTGGGTGGTGTCCGTCTGGGCGACGCGCCGGTTCTGATGGGCGAGAATCTTGTGATTGCTAAGATGGATGGCTCGGTCATTTCGGTGAATGCGGCCTCCGGCGCCACAACCAAAGAAGTGACGTTGGGACATCCAATCAGCTTTGGTCCGCGAGTTGGCAAAGACGGAAAACTACTGGTTGGTTCAGTCGATGGCAGTGTCTATCGCGTAGAATCGGTTCTTCAGGAGACGGCTCAATGATGCGTTTGAGTTGGTTTCGCTTCGGTTGGATTGTTTGCAGCTTAATGGCCGTTGCTGTCTTGGCGACACCCGCTGTTGCACAGGAAGAGGCCGGTGCGTCGAAGCCGTTGCCATTGGTCGAGGAAATGCAATTGCCCTCGATGGCTGATTTGCTGCAGAAGCCGCACGTCGATTGGGTCGTTCTGAAAAAGGGCGAGGTGCTTATCGTTAAACCCGTGCATCCACGTCCCAAGACACTTGAAGTGTTAGCGAAACAGCGCGAAGAGGCTCTTAAGATTCCGTTCCCCAAACGCGTGAAGCTGAACGGTGAAACGAAGGAAGAATTCGAGGAACGCTTCGAAGTCGAGTTGGAGCGTTTTCAGCTACAGCGTGCGAAACCACGGTTCTTGGAAGTGGTCTTACCCGACAATCTGCCGTTGCCCGAAGGCGTCGACGACCCGGTCTTTCAACTTGAGGTCGAACGATTCGTAGAACGGGTTGTCCACCATGAAGACCATATGCTTCAGCGAACCGATAAGTTGATCGACGACGGCATGTTAGGTGAAGCCTACGAAATGCTCTTTACGCTGGAACGCCGACAACCCAAGTGGCCTGGTTTGCAGCAGCGCCGCCATCGCTTGCTGTTCGCAGAAGCTAAGAAGAAACGCGCGAACAATGACTTCTTTTCGGCCATGGTGTTCCTGGAAGACTTAAGTCAAAGCAATCCCAACTTCGATGGTTTGGATGCAGAATTGGGTTCTGTCTTCGATACGGTGATTACCTCTGCTGCTGACAAGAAAGACTACCGCAAGACTCGTCACTTTCTTGGTCGATTAGCCAGACTGAAGCCGCAGCATGAAAAAGTGTTGTCCTGGCGTCAGACGCTTTTGCAAGAATCACAGAAGCTTAAGAATGAAAGCGCAGCGGCGACTCAGAAGAATGATCACGACTTAGCGATGGTGTTAATCGAAAAGGCTGCCAATGTCTGGCCTGCGACTCCTGGCTTACGTGAGGCTCACCGTCGAGCCGCGATGCGGTATCAAAAGCTAAACGTCGGCGTCGTCGCCTTGCCCGGCGAGAACAAAGGGCCTTACTTCTTGCCAACTTTGGGCGATCAAAGACAGACTGCGCTTCAGAGAATCATGCTGTTCGATGTCGATCGTGTTGATGGCTCGGCCCATTACAGTTCCAGCATCTTCGAAGAGTGGGAGCCCGAGGATCTCGGCCGACGAACGGTGTTTAAGCTTCGTCCGACGCGAGATACCTGGGAGTCTCAGGACGTCATCACATCGTCTTCAATTGTGGCCGCGCTGACACGGCGACTTAATCCTCGTGATCCAACGTATGACGAACGGTTGGCAAGTTATGTGCGATCGATCAATGTTCGCTCGCCATTTGAATTCGTCGTCAATTTTTCTCGAGTTCCTGTTCGAACCGAGCCGTTGTTGAAATTCGCAATGAGTGTTCGCGAACAAACGGCCGTCAACGAACCTCCAGTTGACAAGGAACTATTCAAGTTCCGAGTTCAGGAGCAGAACGAGCTGCGGATCACTTACCGTCGATCTATTCCCGAGCCCAACGAAGTCGACGAGCATCACATCGCCGAGATTAACGAGATTCGGTACGAGGACTATGACCGCGCCTTCCAAGGTCTGATGCGTGGTGAGATCTCGATGTTACCACACGTTCCCAGTTGGAACCTCGACCAATTGGCAGTAGACGAACGATTCTTTCTCCGCTACTACGCGTTACCACTGACGCACTTGATTCAGTTCAATCCTGATAGCAAGTTGATGAAGAATTCCGAGCTGCGTCGGTCGCTCGCGTTTGCTTTGGATCGAGAAAAGATCTTGAAGGAAGATGTCTTGCAGGATCCGGAAATGCGTCGTGGACGCGTTATCTCGGCGCCTTACCCAAGCTCCAGCGATGCTTACCGCGTGGCCGTTGCACCTCGCGATCCGGACTTGAAGCTCGGCTTCTCGTTGGCCATGGTTGTCAAAAAGCGTGTTGGAGGCAAACTTCCCGAAATCAAGATGTTGGTCGAGCCTGACGTGACCACCATGGTCGCGGCGAAGTCCTTGGTCAAGCAGCGGGCAACCGTCGGTATAACGGTCAAGATCGTCGAAGGCGATGTGGCGAGAGACCTACAAGGGCGGCCAAAACAATGGGACATGATCTATCGAACAATGCGAATGGCTGAACCCGTCACGGAAATGTGGCCATTCATGACGATGGCAAGGCGAGCCGAAGTTTCTGGACTGTCGTACCTTCCCGATTGGCTTCGTCAAGATTTGGTGGAACTGGATGAGATCGCTGATTGGAATTCCGCCGTTAAGTTGCTGAATAACTTGCACGAAAAACTGAAATCGGATGTTCAAGTCATCCCGCTTTGGGAAGTCGACGACGCGATGGTGATTCGCAAGAACATCCAAGGTTATCCCGTTCGGCCAATGCATCCGTATCATCAAGTGCAACGCTGGACGATTACTCCCTGGCTCCCAACAGACTCAATATGAGATTTCCCATTACAAATCGAGAGCATCGTAACCACGGGCCACTTGTTGGCTCAGCGCGGGTTCTGATGTCGTTGATCTGCATCTTCGGGCTCGTGGCAACTCTTTGCGTTGCTCAGGATGCACAACCGCCGTCTTCAGACTCTGCACAGCCGCCGGCTGCGCAAGCAGAGGCTCGAGCAGATGACGCGGCCACTACAGAAGCAGTGGCCAACGAAGAGCAAGAATCGACGCAACCCAACGAAGGCGACGAAACGGGTAAGACAGAAGAAGCTCCAGCGGAAGAGCAGCCGCCAGAGGAGAAGCCGAAGCGTAAGAAGAAAGTTCCGCCGATTCCGATCGAGCGACTCCGGTACAAGACGCTTGTGACGATCGCATTTGATCAAACGCCACTGATGACAGCGAGATTTCGTGAGGATGTTCTGAACCGATATCGGCAGTTGGCCTCGAAGGTGCTGGGCCAGATGTGGGATCCGGTAGTTGAAGAAAACCAATGGCTCTTCCCGCCAACAGAAGTTGGCGTTGCTCGCATCACGAACGAAGCTGCGAAGGAACGCTTCGAACCATTGAAGTACAACAAAGTCTACATCCTTTCGATTCAGCAGAACGGTACACGATTTCTTGTCAGTGGTCGCGAATGGGACCGAACAACGCGCGAGTTGGATGTCGTACAAACAGCAACAACTTCTGACCGTCGAAACGTCAGTTTGGCAGCCTTTCAGTTGTCTCGGAAGCTGTTTCGCGCCGTGATTCAAATCGACGCGTCTGACGATCGCGGCGTTTTGTTCCGCATGCACGGTGGCGAATATCTGGCGTCTGACGACGCCGCGGAACAGTTGCCGACAGGAACGTTGCTAAAACCGATGTACCGCTACATGGATAAAAAGAAGGTCCTGCAGCGAGTCCAATTTCACCCTTGGACTTATGTGGAAGTGAATACTCGAAATCGTGGCCGCGGTGTTGGCCAAGTCCACTCGGGGCTAGCTAATGCTCTTGGTGCGAAGCTCGGTCGGAGAATTCAGTTAAGAGCAATCGCCATCAAGCAATTTCAACCAGAGACAACGTTGCTTCTTCGGCCTCGCCGTAATGCAACAAAGCCACTGGTCGGCTACAACGTCTTGGTCCACAAGGAAAAACCAAAACGAAAACGACTGCCGTCAGAAGATGAAGAAGAGCCAGTCGAGGAAGAACCGCCGCCCGTTCCGCTGACATTGCTTAGCGATCGCAATGGCGCAGTGATTGTTCCCATCAATCCCGCTCAGAAGATGCTCTGGCTCGAAGTGCGAAGTGGCCAGACGCTGCTGGCTAAAATGCCATTTGTTCCAGGTATCAGTGACCGCGAACGAGTCGATGTCACAGATGACTCGTTACGATTGGCGGTCGAGGGGGCAGTCTCGATCCTTCAGGGCGAGTTGATCGACACCGTCGCTCGCCGCGCCGTCTTGATGGCGTTGGCCAATAAGTATGCTAAGAACAGCAAGTGGGATGATGTCGCTGAGCAGCTAACTCAATTGGATGAATTGGAGGAGCTAAGGTCCTTCGAATCACGCTTGGAAGCAATTCGATTTCCAGCGATCGAGGAAGCAAAGAGGAAGCGGGATCGAACTGCGGAATCTCGAATTAGACGCATGTGCAAGCAGACCGGCGATGTCATCAAACGCCATCTTGACGACACGAAAGTCGCCGATTTGAAGGCAGAACTGGCCGAGCTAAAACGGCTCGACGATCTCGACGCCGCCGAGAATAATTGATGTTTCGAATCGAAACTCAAATCTAACGAGCACTATCAGCCAGGAGTGTGCGCCCGTGGTGCGAATAGGCTGATGTACCGATTGACGCGAATGATGGTCAGTAAGAAGCGAAAATACTGACCCGCTAACGTAGTTGCGATGGCAATGTCGATGGCGATCAAGATCCCATTGCCTTCTGGTTTGACGATTCCAGTGATTTGGCTCGTCAACGCAGCAATGTAAGCCATAACTCCGAAGAAGAGAAACACTGACGCCTGTCGCCAAAGCTCGGGCCGTGAATGCCACTTGTCAAAGGTGATTGCACAGGCGGCGGTCCAGACCGCCATGAAGCCAGTGAAGATGCCGAATCCTAAGAGCAACTCGTCTGCTAACATCAGCAGAATGCCGCCGATCATATAGATCGGAAATCGGCGAATTGTGCTGACCAGTTGACTCGGCGTCATAAAGATCATGCAACTCTCCTTCAATTGCCCTGTGTAGGGGTTGAACGGAAAAGCACCTTCATCGCTAAGTTCATTGTAGTCATTTATTGAATCGTCGAAATAGGAGTTTCACGGTGAGCTTTTGATGAATTCTTCTTGACGAATAATCGATTGATTTCGGGTTGACTCAGTTTTTGGAAAGACGTATCGTTCGGCCCGCTTTGGGAGTCGGCGGGTTAAACCTGTCTATTCTTGGCAGGAATAAAGCGTTCGATTTTCATGGATTTCGCCAATCGCCACCCGGAAGTAGTTTGAGTCCTTCGCCCCCCTGGGACTTGCTACTTCCGGGGTTTTTTATGCGCCGTGTCATTAGCGTGGTTCATGCGACTTCATCTGCTAACTCCGAAGAAGAAGAGACGATGTCATTCGTTTCTCTTTCCTCTGCGCGTCTTCAAACGTCAGATTCGTGAACTTGGCCTCGACGTCGTTGTTTTCTCAGACTCCGCTGCTGGCGGGCTCTGTGATTGCGACGTCTTGTGCGTAGCTAACGATTCGTTTTCGATTCCGGAATTGTTGGAACCAGTGCGCCCATCGGATTTCTTAAGCAGCGTTCGAGATCGCGTTGATGGTTTGGTTTGGCTCGACAATTCTGATGGCACTGGGCAAGTGATGGCGTTCTGTTTCGACTTCGTTGACGTGTATGCCAAGAAGCAACTCCTTCGCGACCGAAGCCTCTACAGCGGCACATTCTTTGAACGCGAATTACACTTGGATTACTACTATCAGCATAACCGCAAGGAACTCGAGAAGATCGGGACGCTGTCACGAATCGTCAATCAGCGCGGGCTAACAGAAGCTGAAACCCAAAAGCTAGAACTCTCATGGAACATTGGACTTGGTGATTATAAGGCTTTCTGGGGACGCGGCCGATCACTGAGGCGGTTTTGGCCATGGGCATCGTTTTCAAAACCCACTGCTGCGGCCTCATCGAATCGAACAATCGATGTGTCGTATCGTGCCAGCACGAATTACCCAGCACCAGCAGTTCCGTTTCACCGGCTGCGGATTGGCGAATCGCTACGTGAGTTGTCCGAAGGCGCGGACAGGTGGCGTTTGGACGGCTTTGTGAGTTATCAAGAATACGTTGCCGAATTGGACAACACCCGAATCGCGCCGTCGCCATTCGGGCTTGGAGAAATCTGTTGGCGCGACTTCGAGACATGGCTATCTGGGGCCATGCTGCTGAAGCCCAACATGGACCACCTGGAAACTTGGCCTGATTATTTCGAGAACGGTGTGACATCCGTGGCACACGCATGGGACTTTACGGACTTGAAGCAAGTCACACTTGATTTGCTCTCCAACGAAGCCCGTCGAGCGGCAATTGCTGAGGCTGGACAAACCAGATTCTTATCCAGTTTGACCGAGGCGGCCGGGGAAGAGTTCGCGATACGTTTAAAGGCACTTGCGGAGACGGCGATATCAAATCGTCGCGGTGCCGAGGGCGCCATTGCGACCAATCACTCGCCGTCAGGCCAATGACAAGATCCGTAGTGTTTCGAGGTCTCAGCTGAAACAGTGCTCCATTGAGAATTCTGTTTCCCGATTCTTTGGAATGCCTATTGTCCCAGAAGCTTCAGATGACTATAGATTCTGTGTGGAATGATGAAATTGACTGGAAACAGCCATGATTAGCACAACTCAGGTCCTGCATCTCACAAAAACCGCTGGCCGACCGACTGCCGCCAGACGATCTCGCTGGCGATCGCTGGCCAATTGGATCTTGAAGGAATCGCGGTCGCTCAGCTCTTTGACGGATTCCGAATTGCTGAAGCGAGGCAAGGAGATTCGCTGGCGGGCGAAATCTGGAATATCGCTGCATAAACTGTTGCTGGAGGCTTTTCAACTGGGAATCGAAGCTTCCCGTCGAACCGTCGAAATGGAACCTTACCCCGTGCAAATCATGGGTGGAATGGCCATGTTCGAGGGTGGGATCGCCGAAATGGCGACCGGCGAAGGCAAGACGTTGACGGCAGTCTTACCAGCCTTTTTGCGGGCTCTGCCAGGACATGGATGCCACGTCATTACTGTCAACGACTACCTTGCCCATCGTGATGCTGAGGAAATGGGGCCGATCTTCAACGCGCTTGGGCTCAACGTTGGTTGCATTGAAACTCCAATGCAAACTGATGAACGCCGCGACGCATACAGTAAAGACATCACTTATGGCACCGCCAAGGAGATGGGATTCGACTACCTTCGCGACCGTTTGCGATTGGGCGTCTCCGCAGATGGGCAAGCTCGCCGCACTGTCTTCTCCAGTAGTGCTCGAAGTGGTGACATCTTTGGCAGTGAGGCTCCCGTTCAACGCGGACACTACTTCTGCATTGTTGACGAAGCTGACAGCATCTTAATTGATGAGGCACGGACACCGCTCATTATTGGTTTGACGATGCCCAATGACGCTGCCACTGTCAGTCTGTTTCGCTGGTGCCACCGCGCGATTGTTCATTTAGAGGCAAATGTCGACTTTGCGTATGAACCGAAGCGTCGTTCCGCTTATTTGACCGACCAAGGATGCCGCAAGGTCCTACTGTTGGCCAAGCCAGCGTTGATTGACACGATTGACACGGAACGTATCTACAAACATGTCGAGCAAGCATTGACGGCTCGTTTTGGCTTTGTCTTGAATCGTGACTATGTTGTGGTCGACGACGAGATCGTCATTGTCGTCGAATCGACTGGCCGCATCATGGAAGGCCGGAAATGGCAAGACGGCTTGCATCAATCGGTCGAAGCAAAAGAACTCGTCCCGATCACCGCAGCGTCCGGTGAGGCCGCGCGGATCACGATTCAGAACTTCTTTAAGTTGTATCGGGTCTTGGGCGGGATGACAGGAACGGCCGTCCAAGCCGCTGGCGAAATTCGGAAGACTTACGCTCTTCGGGTTACGGCGATTCCAACTCACCGCCCCTGTATCCGAGTCGGCTCATCGCCTCGGATTTTTGCAACGATGGAATCAAAACGAGATGCGATCGTTAAAGAAATCAAGCAACTTGTTGATGATAAACGCGCGGTCCTAGTGGGCACTCCGTCCGTCGAGGCATCCGAAGCTCTGGGCGAGTTACTGGAGCAAGCAAAAGTCGAATACAAAATCTTGAACGCGCGCCATCACGAGCAGGAAGCAGAAATCGTTACCAGCGCCGGAGTCAGTGGCCGAGTAACCGTAGCAACGAACATGGCGGGCCGGGGAACGGACATCAAGCTCACCGACGAGTTAAAGGACGCTGGCGGTTTACATGTCATCGCGACGGAAATGCATAGTTCGAAACGGATCGACCGGCAGCTGATTGGGCGAGCTGCACGACAGGGTGATCCGGGTGGCTTTCAATTCTTTTTATCATTAGAAGACGAGCTGCTACGCTGCCTAGAAGAAACCGAGATTCAAAAGGTCAGACAACAAGCCCGTCCTGCCACAAATGGAGAGCTGTCGCATAGTTGGCTTTCCTTCTTCGAGAAGACTCAGAAGTTCCTGGAAAAGGCGCACTATAAGCAGCGTAAGGATCTCCTGAAGCACGATAAGCACCGTTCAAACGCCTACAAACGCATGGGTTTGGACCCCTGTCTTGAGTTGACAGAACAGTAGCCAGACTGCGCTCAATCCGGGCACTTTGCACTCTTTGCTGGCAAAATGATGCATTTGTCTTGATGCGGAAGCATTTCTGCCAACTTCCCGATGCAAAGACCGGGGAGATGCTTGACACTCTGCGCGTCTCTTGGACAATATATGCGGTAAAAACTTGCACCCGGCCCTGCGCATGATTGGATTGTGTCGATTTTGGAGCTTACGATGGCAGTTGCGGTGGAACCGTTGAATGGAATGATTGGCGACGGTGCTGCCATGCGTGAAGTTTATCGACTGACCAATCAGGTTGCTCAGTCGACGGCGACGGTATTGCTGACCGGCGAAACTGGCACGGGAAAGGAGCTTGTTGCCCGCGCCTTACATGAATTGAGCCCTGTGGCCAGCGGCCCCTTTGTGCGAGTCAACTGCGGCGCTCTCAGTGAAAGCTTGCTGGAAAGTGAGCTGTTCGGACATGTAAAGGGCGCTTTCACAAATGCGTTTGAAAATCGCACGGGCCGATTCGAGGCGGCTCATGGCGGAACGATCTTCTTAGACGAGATCAATTCCGTCAGCTACAAGCTTCAAGTCAAGCTGTTACGAGTTCTGCAAGAACACGAGTTCGAACGAGTGGGCGACACGCGCACGATCCAAGTTGACTGCCGCATCGTCGCGGCGACGAACTGCGATTTGCTGGATGAGATCGAAGATGGTCGGTTTCGGGAAGACCTGTATTATCGTTTAAACGTTGTTCCAATTTACTTGCCAAGTTTAAGCGAGCGGCCTGAAGACATCCCCGCGCTGGTGGAATATTTTGCCGCAACATACGCACGACTGAACGAACGCGAGACACCGTCGGTCCACAAAGACGTACTCTCGATGCTCAAGGGTTATAGCTGGCCAGGAAATGTGCGAGAGCTGCAAAATTATGTAGAGCGCGCGATCGTACTCTCAACCGGTCCTGAGTTGACGGTGGATTTGTTGCCACCACACGTCCGCGGAATGGCGCCGATTCGAATTGGTCGCAAACGTGCGACAACATTGGACCAACTCTGCAGCGAACTTGTCACGATGGGGATGGCTCAGGCGGGCGAGGATGCGAAGGACCTGCACCCTCGCATCGTGTCCCAAGTGGAAAGCCAGCTAATCCAACAAGTGCTCAAAACATGCCAGGGTGTACAAACCAAAGCTGCTAGCCGATTGGGCATCAACCGGAATACGTTGCACAAGAAGATTAGCGAGTACGGCTTGGAAGCCGACGCTCGGTAAATCAGCTGTCTACGGAAATCGAATCTCGCAATCGGGCAATGCGTTTTTTAGCTCTTCGATGGCACTTTGCGTGAAGCGTGTTCGCTTCAGCGAAAGCCGCTCAAGTCCCGACATCGATTTCAAGACGTCGATGGCATCATCGCCAATGGGTGTGCCATCAAGAATTAGCGTGTAGATCTTATTCAGGTCTTTGAAGTGCCCAAATTCCTCGTTGGTGATTCGAACGTCGGTCAAATCGACCAGAGAAATCGAGATCATTCCGCCGGGTACTTCGGTAAGCTCGCTGATCTTCTTCAATTCTGAAGTGAAGAATTGAGCGATGCTGACCGAACCGCCGCGCCGGATGACTTGGCGGGCTACAAGTGAATACGGTCCGTAAGTTCGTTTGGCACGCTCGATTTCCGATTCGGTCTGAGGAGCTCGCCAATCGAGCTTATCGACGTCTTCGGGAGGTTTTGCTGTCTCATCGATGACGGGCGGAGTTGTGTTACTGCGGTTTTGTCCGACTCGGACGATCTCGACAGGAGGCTTGCTTGATCGAGGCGTTGAATTGGCGTTGCTCGGACTTGCAACCTCGAGCTGAAAGAGCGCCGCGATGAAGATTATTGCGACCGCAAGACCAATTCCCCACAGCATCCAGTCTTTGTTGGCTTTTCGTCGAACGGGTCGGAAACTCTCGGATGCTCCGTTCGACAGCTGTCCTAAAATGTCGCTGATGCTCTCATCATCACGAGCTTCGACTGGTTCGGGAGAGACTGGAGCCGTCGTATTAATGCTGGGCACTGTCGACGAAGCTTTGATCTTTCCCAAAGCAAATGGCGTCAAATCGGCGACCAACTCGCGTGGCGTTTGATGACGATTGGCGGGATTCAGTGCCATCATCTTTCGAACGACCCAATCCAATTCCGGTGGAAGACTTGGATTCACGCTGGTGATTGGAGGCGCCTCGGCAGTAGAGCGGCTCATCAACTTTTCCATGACGTTGCCGCCGCCAAACGGAATCTGCCCGGTTAGGCATTCGAATAACGTACAGCCAAGACTGTAAATGTCCGCTCGAATGTCGGCGGAATGAGAGTTCCTGGCTTGCTCTGGTGCGATATAGTCTGGAGATCCCATGATCTGGCCCGACCGAGTGATCCCGCCATCAACACTTTGTTCGCTTGTGAATCGAGCCAACCCAAGGTCGGATATCTTGACGACCGGCAATGGATGTTCTGCGCTGGTGTGAATCAGCAAGTTCGAAGGCTTGATGTCTCGGTGAACCATGCCGCGTTCAAAGGCATGCTGCAAACCTTGAGCTGCCTGACGCATCAATTCACAAGCCCAGTCAACTGGCAACGTGCCGCTTTCCTTGAGCCACGTTTTGAGGTCTTGGCCTTCAACGTATTCCATGACCAAGAAATATTTCTTATCGACGCAATCAGCGTCGTAAGCCGCGACGATGTTGGGGGCGTTCAAGGCCGCGACAACTCGAATCTCTTGAAGGAAGCGATCGACGGCGGCTTGGTTCTTCAAGACTTCGCGGTGCATCAACTTCACGGCAACGATTCGTCCGAATGCGGTCTGCTCGGCCTTGAAGACTGTTCCCATTCCGCCTTGGCCGACAGCCTCGATCAGCTTGTACTTCCCGAGATAAAACTTCGAGCGGCCGGCGAGCAAGAGTTGCATTTGCCAACGCGTCAAGATGCTGTGTTCTACAAGCCAAGTGGAGATGCTTCTCGCATCGATCCCGCTTTGCAGCCGCCGCTTGACTTCGCACAGCTGGGGCGCCGTCAACAGATTGCTAACGTCGAGCGTATCGTAAAATGACGATTTCCCAGTCGCCACCATTGCGGAATTTACCTCTGAGAGGTTGAACGATGATCAGAATTAAACCTCGAATTGCTCGAGATAATTTGGCTCCCCGTCAGGTGAATTGCACGGCTATTGGTCGCTTTGAGTCGAAGTGAGTTGCGCAATTGCACCTTCGTTCCAAATGTAGTTCCTTTCCATGACCAGGAAAGGATAACGCCATCGATCTTTTGACGCGTGTGGGATACCCCTGACGGCCAGGGCGTAAAGGCATTTTACACTGAAGAAACGGACGAAAACAATTTCAACGAAGATTCTGGCTATTGCCTTTCTGCGCGACCAGTGATGTTCAGTACCACCAAGAACCAATACGTGAATCGCGCGATCATGAATCGGCTACGACCAGAACTTATCCCCGTGCCAATTGACGCCAGGCTGAGTTTCGACTTCGATGTCGCCTTCAACCTTCGTTTGGCACGAGAGTCGCATTTTATCTTCGTTTCCGATGCGTGCGAAAAACGTCAGCGGCATGAAGATTCCAGTCAGTCCAAGCTTCTCCCAGATGCTTGGCTTGCGGCAGTTTTCTTGGCCCTTGGTGATGTTGACACGGCAAGTGGTGCAAAGCCCGAAACCAGGACAGTGTACGTACTTATGGACTCCCGAATAGACCTCGACACCATTCTTCATGGCCTCTTTGCGAAGGTTGGATCCTTGCTCGACCTCGACCGATTTCTTTTCTTTTGTGAATTTGATTGTGGGCATGTCCAATCCGTCTCAATTCTGTGAGTTGCTGGTGGATTTCGGGACGATTTCGTCTCAATTCCAATATCTAGATGAACCACGATGTGATTATTGGGGTGTTCGCCAATTATGCTGCGGATGATAAGGTCAACTGGCCACAATTTCCAGTTTCGGCACAATAATGTTCAGTTTTGACCTAGTCCGTCGCCGCTAGTCAAGTGTGGGGCATCCAATCTTCGGATGCGATATTCATTCCCGAAACACGGATTGCGAACTGTTCAACTCGCGAAGTGTGCGCCATAATTCTGGAAGCAACAACAGGCGGGCAGAATTCATGAGTCCAATGCTTCAACTCAACAAGAAAAAACTGTGGGCGCGACGCGTTTGGGGCTTGGCGTTGATGCTGTCCCTCGTCAGTTGCTCGCATGCAAATGCCCAGCGTCCCGATCGCGTCAGATCGCTTTTTCAGTTGCAGCACGCGGAGCTCCGCGGGAATTTCACTAAGAAGCTGGCCGAGTTGGTGACTTACTGCGAGTCGCAGAAGCTTGAGGAGCCTGCGGATCAAATCCGGCTTGTGATTCAAATCGAAAACGCTGGCGGCTTTCGAAAACAGAGTCTTCCGAAAGCCGTTCAAGCTGAGATCGCAGCATCGCTGCCGGCGGTCGAACGATATTGGCAAGTACAACTCAGGCAACGACGCAAGGATTATGCTTCGAAGCTCTATCTCCTTTCGCGACGAGCCCTCAAAGCTGGCCTGCCGAGTTACGCTTACACGATCGTTCAGGATCTTGCCCGGCACGACCCCGACCATCGCTCGGCCCGAGCCTTGCTTGGGTTTGAACGATACGGTGATGAGTGGGTGACACCGTTTGCCGCCAGCATGATGCGGCAACGAAAGGTGTGGCACGATCGCTTCGGTTGGCTCCCGAAAGCTCATGTCGAGCGTTATGAGAATGGTGAACGATTTACTCGACGCGGCTGGGTCTCGGCTGCGAAAGAGACCGAGTTACGCAGCGATTTCCGAAACGCTTGGGAAGTTGAAACCGATCACTTCTTGGTGAA
>PBMZ01000115.1 GCA_002722955.1 Planctomycetaceae bacterium
ATATTTAACTGGGGGCTCGAAGACTCGACCCCAGCCACCCTCATTCAGTCAATCATCCTAAACTAGCAAGACTTTGTGCGTGCACCCGCTATCTCTTCGTTAATTCAGCCCGTACCCGAAGTCTTCCGTCGTGCTCCTCGCCTGCGGCTACGGGTTAAACAATGGTCGGCCCCCAAGACTTCGGCTGGGCGATAAACGTAGGAATTCCGGGAAAATTTTCCGGATGCGTTATATTTAGCTCATGCTTTCGCCGTTATATTTAGCTCATGCTTTCGCCGGAGAGTTGATACGTCTAATGCAACTGTCAGCGCCTTTCATCATCGGAAGTCACGTATGGCCAACAGCCAACATGAAGAATTGGTCCATGCTCTGACCTATTTGATGGCAGCGGGAAAACTCGACGCCGCTGCCGTTTTGCCGACATTAAACAAGCTGGAACAGGATCGAGCACTCGACATCGCCGCTTTGATGTCCTCGCTCAGTGCGATTGGCCTCGATGAATCTGGCGATCTGATTCGCAGCATTCGCAATGCCAGAAGAAACGAGGCGGCCAAGTACTACAAACAACGATCGCTCGGCACGGTCACTTCCAGCGACTTCGATCTTCTGCTCGGCGACATCCCGCTTGATGGCCCCATGGGCTGGGAGTCCGACGCCGAGATCCTTTCAACCCTCGAATCAACACTTCAGCTAGCCCGCGATCGACGGTATGCGCAGATCGAGAATGCGAACATCACCGCCGCACATATCGACAAGCAATACCAAGAAAGCCTGGCAAGTGGCCCCTTCGCAAAAGGTGAGATCCCCGATGCAGTGATCTTGCAGTTGATAAAGCTCTTGCACGCACGGCTTGCCAGCTCGGACCGTTTTCAAGCCGGTGATGGCAACGAACTACCACTGAAGTTACACAGCATTGCGCAACGACTGGAAACAGAAATCGCCGCCCGTGATGGGATCAATGCCAACGCCCTCATTCGTCAATTCAATTCTGAATCTGAAGACGTCGTGCGCCGTGAGTTGCTCGACTCTTTCTGCACGAATTCAAATCTCGATATCGTTCAAGTGCTGATCGGGATGCATCTCAATGCCGAAGAAAGAGATCGGGCGGCACTGATCTTTACGACGAGATTCGGAAGCCTACCGCTCATCGGTTGGAACGCGCGAGTGAACTGGCTGCGCCGTTGTCAGTGCGAGTTCGAAGAGGACCAACGCAAAGTTCGCCAACTATTGAACGCGGGCCTCGGCGAGTTTTTCTTAATCTGGTATCGAGGCCAAACCGATGCCGACGCCGATCTGATCGATGCCGTCGACGCTTGGTGTCAGACAACGGCAACTCCGCTAAACGCCGAACGCTTTGTCGAGCGTTGGGCGGAAGTTGTGCCGCCAACGGAGTGGAATGCGCTGACCGGTGTCATCATCGAGTTTGCGGACGAGTCAGCCTTGGATGTTGCTGAAGAAGCGCCGGTTTCAGATACGACTCCGGCGGCGGACGTTGTGGTCTCGGCGCCAGCGCAACCAGCGGCTGTTGCTAGTCCCATCCAAGTTCGTCCTGTTGAACCACAAGGACCGTCGTTGTGGGGTGATCACCTAAAACCGTTCTTCGCCGAACACTGGTATATGGTTGCTGGTGTTGTCATGGTCTTGGCCGGAAGTTCGCTGTTGGCCTATTACACGTGGGACAAACATTGGTTGGTTCGCTATACGGTGATGCCCTCAATCTTGGCTGGCTTCACGGCGGCACTGGCGTGGCTTGGCGGCTGGATCGAAAAACAAGATGAGGAATTCCTGGGCACCGGTGCCATCTTGCGAGGCGCCGCGATCTCGTTGTTGCCCATTAACTTTATGGCGGTCGCTTTGTTGTCCAGCGACGAGATGGTGACGGCCAAGTCGCTAGTTGTTCCCCTGATGGGAGCCGCGTATCTCGGAATCGGCGGCTATGGTTTATGGCGTTGTTGTCGCGCCATGCACGAACCGTTGGGCGGATTACTTGGTGGTGCGCTGCTATTAATCAATAGCCTCGTGATGTTGGCGCCGCTGGCTCGAACTGTTGCCGACGTCAGTGAACGTGGCCTGTTGACGGTGGTGGGGGCGGGCTTCCATATCGGGTTCTTTGTGCTGGCGGCCGTTGTTATTCGATTTGCCAATGTCGTGTTGACCGAAGAGCTGGCAAAGCAAAAACGCATTCCGTGGTTTGTTGGAGCCACGCTGTTGGTCACTTTCTTACAGGTTTTTGCGTGGGTGCATGGATTTCTGCAGCATGTCCCGCGCGTCGCCACCTATGCTCCGATGATCATTCTAGCCGGCGGACTGGTGTTCATAACCGAGTCACGTGCCATCCAATTGCGAGGTGATCGCGAGCAGCACGGTGAAGCATCCTTTATCGGATTCGCCATCGTGCTGTTGGGAGCCTTGATGGGGGCCACCGATCAGTACTGCCGACTGTTGACGTTCGCGCTGGCTGGTGCGATTTGGCTGTATCAAGCCAATGTCCGCAAACAGACGTTGCACGATGGGATTGGTTTGACGTTCTTTGGCATGTCGATGGCCTCGGTCGGTGCACTGGACACTTTCCCGAAAGAGTGGCTCGCAGCCGTTGGGCTGGCATCAGCGGCCCTATTTGGAGCTGCCGGGCACATTGCGAAACAGTGGTGGAATGAGCGCCTGCGGCAAGCGTGTATTGCCATGCAAGTCGGCGTCTTGATGATCACAGCCGTCGTTGCCGCCTTGACTCAATGGCAACTCCAAACATATCCGCTCTACACCGGCGGCTGCCTAGTGGCCATCGCGGCGGCGTTTGCTTTTCGAGCGATTCGCAATGATCGGCTGAAATGGATGCATGCGGCGATGGCCATCATGGCGTTTTCGCTGATGTATCTTGGCTGTGTCGACATGATCGGTCGCACGCTGCACGGCAATACGCTGGTCTTCGGACTCTCCATCCTCTCCGTATTCTGGCTCATCGTGAATGCGTTAACCACGACGCCCACGGTTCGCAATTGTCGCTCGACCGTGTTGTGGGTCTACGGCGCGTTGGCCGTCACAGGTATGGTTCTCCGAGTCGCGCTGGAACGCGGCTTTCCACCGCCGAGCGATTCCTTGCGGATGTGGATGGATTATAGCGGGCCGTTGATCATGGCAGTCGTGCTGACATTTACCACTTGGTATTCACGCTCGCTGATTCCAGGGGGCATGGCGGCCTTGATTGTGGTCATCCTGTTTCCCGAACTGAAAGCCAACTTTCGGCAAAGCTTTGAAACGTTGGGTTGGGGTAGCGGAATGGGCAGTGCCCTGAGTTCTCTTGGACTGGCAGTGTTGTGTTTTCCGCTTCAGAAGTCGCCGCGGCTCAAAGACCTCAGCGAGGAAGACCGCTTTCTTGGCAAGATTCTGTTCCCACTCCGTCGCTACGACCACAGTTTGTTCACATGGCCGATTCTGGCTTCGGTTGTCTTCCTGACCGCGAAAACGAACACATGGACGTTCGTAAATAATTACCTCAATTCTGGAATTGGTTTGAAGGCAAGTGTCGGCTTGACCACAACTGGTATCACCTGGACTTTAGTCGCCATCTATTTCCGACGGCACAGTTTGGCCGTTGTTGGAACTTATCTGGGAGTGGCTTGGCTGTTGATCGGGTTGGTTTTCCTAAACAAGAATCTCGCCAGCGAGCCGCACTGGTCAACTCCGATCGTGATTGCTGGCGTCTTCATGCAAGTCATGCATCTGGCCTACACGAGAGTTTGGGCCAAGCGACATCCTTGGATTGTCAACATTCTAGCTGCACCCACTCATGGATCGCTGGAACTTCTGACCTTGGTGAGTTCGGTAGCCTGCGTCGTGATGCTCATCGATGGCGATCGCCTCTCGTCGATCAACGTGCTTTTGGTGTTCTTGGCGGCTGAATTGGTTTGGAACGCGATCTCCGCCACGAACACAAAAGGGATTCACAGTCTGACGCTCTTTGTCCTCGGCCTGACTTGCTTACTCTGTGCGACGGCACCGGGTGACGGTCATTTATTGCGACGCATCTCGATACCTCTCAGCGTCACTCCCGTTGTGTTGATGATGATGGCAATACACGGATGTGCTTTGCTTCTTGAAGCAGCGGGCGACATTCGCCAACGAGTGGCCGTGTTGGTGAAAACAAACGTGTGGGCTGCGAGCATTGTCATCGGAGTTTTGACTGGCGGCGTGTTTTTCGATGCATTCGGCAAGCTTGAGTTTTCCGACTTACAATCTGCTTTGGTCATCATCGCGTTGCTAATGATGGCGGCCACTCATACATCGGCGGCAATTGCGTACGTTGCCGTTCTTGTCGGCTATGTTCATATCTTGCGAGGTGAATTGTCCGACGTTCCCGGCAATTCACTCGATGTGATCGCCGCGCGAGTGAAGTTGTTGGTCGAGCCGTTAAGTCTTGCGTGTCTTGGCTTAGCCTCTGCATGCTTTGGTCAGATCGGCCGGCAAGTGGGCGAACGATTTCCGAGACTGCTTCAGGGGCCCGAGGTTCTTCGAGTTCGCGCGAAAGCTCAAACGCTGCACTTCTTGGCTCCTGCCGCGTTTTGGGCAATCGCGGCAACGGTTTTGCATACGGCGATCCCGGAGTTCCGACACTCGTCGACTCAGCTGTGGGCTCCGTATTTGGCTGCCGCGACACTGGCGATGATGTACCAGATTCGGGTCAGCGCCTATGTGTCGGTCGTGCTTTTGACGATTGGAAACTGCCACTTCAGCCGTCTGTTCTTAACGGAAGTGCTTTCCGACTTGGGAATCTCTGACCTGCAAATTGTTTGCCTGGGATTTGCGATCACGCTGCTTCAAGGTTCGGTGTTGCGTGTCAGCGCTCAACGCCCCAAGTTCTCGGCCTTCGTCAATCAGAACAGCTTATGGCTGGCCGCGTCCGTCCTCGCGCTGCTGACAGCGAATTACTTGACGCATCGAAATCTGGCAGAAATCCCATTGGCGAGATTCATCATTTCGGGCTCGATGGCGTACCTTGCCGGACTCTACTTCCGTCGCGCGGCTCGGAATCCGTCGGCAGGCGAAGAAGGCTACACCGAGCTTTGCGAAGGCTTGTACCATTTTGGTCTGACGGTCGCCATTTGGTGTGCAGTGCTGGCGATTCCAGTGATGCGCACGCCAGCGATTGCCTTGTACACGCTGGGTTTGCCCGTCGTTTACTTTTACTTCAGGGCCGAGGATGGCATTCGACGCGGAATGGACTTTGGTCGCTTGTACAGAAACTCGGCAACTGTTCTGTCGTTTCTGTTGTTGGCATCTTATGTCTTCCGAGTCGCTTTGCAGATGGTTCTGTTTCCCGACGAACCGCGCTTAGCAACCGACTATTATCACTGGAACGCACCCTTCGTCATTTCGCTGTCGGCAGTTTTGTTGAGACTTCATGGTCTGGGCGGCACGCCTTGGCTGGCGTTTTATGGAGGCCTGGCGTTGGTGACGGGAACGTACTTCAGCGTGACTTGGTTACCGAAGCTGAGTCCATTCGAGCATCCGTTGCATTCGGCATGGGTTGCAATCGGATTGGCTCACTTCTGGACTCTTGTTAGTCATCAACGATCGCCGCTTCGGACTGGCATTCAACGCATGGCCGTCATCGACGGGCAACAATGGTTTTCGCTAAGACGAACGTGGGGCGTTTGTCTGTTGGTCTTTACGCAACTCAACGTCTTGTGGGCCATGAGCGATTGGCAATCGCAATCGCTGCAAATGGCACCGTTACTGTTAGGGGCCGCAAGCATTCTGATTCACCAAGGAGTCATCCGCCGATCGCCGACGTATTTCTTGATTGCCGGGCTTCAAATCATTGCGGCTTTGCACGCGGACTTCCTGATCGAGAGCTACTTAGATAAGGATCATGTCGTCTGGGCCATCCTTGGGCTTTGGCTCGCTGCGTGGATCGCACATGCGGTCTTGCGGCTCGAGGCCACCGGCTTCGGTGTGCTTGCGGGTGTGATGTTCCTGCTGACGGGGACTCACATTCTGTATCACGGGCCGGCTTCGAAAGTCGGACTGACTGCAATGCTGTTCGCTGGCGTGTTGGCTGCGGCAACTCCTCGAGACAAGCAACTGCCAAGCAGTGGCGAGGAAAAGGCTTCCTCGCTGGGCGTCTTATTGATACCGATGTGGCTTGCCTTCTTCAGCCAAGCGGACCTTGAGTTGATCGATACCATCATCGCGGTTTGGCCTTGGATGAATCTGGTTGCCGTTGGATACGCGATCGCCGTGTTTGGCAAGCTGTTTCAATCTCACCTTTATTCAGAATACGATCAGCTGGAGCGGACTCGGCCGAGATTATTTGATCAAACGCTAGCGATGTTGGGGCAAGTCGGTCAGCAGCTTCATTCAGTCGCGCTGTGGATCACGTTTACGGTGACGGCTTTCATTCAAGTCATTCACTATGGGGAAGCATTCACGCAGCACGAGTTGGCACTGGTGCTGATCATTTATGCGGCTCTGTCCATCGGCTGGTTCTACGAAGGCCAGCTACGACGAAACATGCCGCCATATGTCTTGTTGCAATTGTCGATTCTGGGCTTCTTCACGGTCATCCGCCGTCAATTGATGCTCACAACCGATTTCTGGAACGCGTACTACGATGTGTGGGCCAGCTTAATCGTTTCGTTTGCTCTGACGGGTTGCAAGTCGTTCTTGGATACTCGCGAGAAAGCGGCGCGAATTCCTCTTTTGGGCACCCTGCTGTTGCTGCCCGTGGTTGCTTTGCTGTGGGTGCTGAAGAACAACCTCGGCACAAATACCGCCTTGATGGTGGTGGGATTACACAGCCTGATGTTTTCGTTCTTAGGCAAGGATGATCGCGAGTCACCTTACAACATCATTGCGACTTTTGGTTTTATTGCGTTTGTCTTGCTTACTTTCTGGAGCAAACTGAATCTTCGAGTCGTCCACGCTTACACAATTCCCGTTGGCATCGGCATTCTAGTGCTGCTCCAAATGTTTCGTCGACACATCGCTACGGACGCTCGCAACCGCATTCGTTTATTGACTCTGTTGGTGATGATCGGCAGCAGTGGTTACTACGCGCTTTCTGACAGTGCCATCGAGTTCCATCTCACGCTAATCGTCATGTGTCTGGCGGCGATGGGTTTAGGTAGCTTTTTCCGCATCCGATTGTATTTGATCCTAGGCTTCGCCGGACTGATGGTTGATGTCACATCGATCGTGTTTCGCGTCCTGCGAGAGATGCCGCGGAGTGCTCAGATGACGGCGATCGGAAGTCTTGTGCTGCTGATAGGCATCGGCTTGGTATTCGGCGCGATCTATTACAAGACGAATCAAGAACGGATTAACGAGCGTTTGAATCGCTTGCGCAGCGGTTATGGTGATTGGGAATAAGGCCTTCGTTTGCAGACGAAATTCAGAGTAACCCGACGTGTGAGCGTCCCTCGCTCACGCGTCGGGTTACTATATCCTGCCCAATTCTACAAGAAGCTGTGATCGCACCGACCCTGCGCTTTGTACTCTAAATGCTTGCTACCGACACGATGCTAGCTTAAAACAATGATTAGAGATTTACGTAACACTCTGACAAATAGACGGTAGTGGCACTGTTTGCTTGTTAGAAGCCCGGCTTTTGCGAAAAGCCAGACTTCTTTTCGGCAAAACTCTTTAACAAACAACAAAGACTGTTCCGCCGTAACAACGCGTCCGAACTCCGAAAGGACAACCATGAAAAAGCACGTGCTCGCGTTTTTGTGTTGTGTTCAATTTGCCTTCTTGAGCGGAATCGTCGGTCTGAGTGATTTACGTGCGGAGAACTTCGAGCTGCTGACTCGAAGCCGAGCCGAAACGAAGAAGGAAAGCGGTCGGTTCCACACGCTGACAAAGAAGCAAAGCTGGGACGCGCAAAAGACCGCCGTCATCGTTTGCGACATGTGGGATTTGCACCACTGTTTGAATGCCACGCGACGTGGTGCCGAGATGGCTCCTCGGATGAACGACATTTTGATCGAGGCCCGCAAACGCGGTGCGATCGTCATTCATGCCCCAAGCAGTTGCATGAAGTTCTACGAAAAGCATCCGGCGCGACTGCGAGCCCTCAAAGTAGCGCCCTCAACGAAACTTCCCGAAGATATCGGGAAGTGGTGCTACAAAATTCCTTCCGAAGAGCAAGGAACATACCCCATCGATCAGTCTGACGGTGGAGAAGACGATGACCCTGAAGAGCATGCCAAGTGGGCCGAGAAGCTTAAGAAGATGGGCCGCAATCCACGTGCTCCTTGGAAGCGGCAAACCGAGTTGCTCGCCATCGAAGATCAAGACTACATCAGCGACAACGGTGAAGAGATCTGGAGCATTATGGAAAAACGCGGCATCGAGAACGTCATCATGGTTGGTGTTCACACCAACATGTGCGTGCTTGGCCGTCCGTTCGGCTTGCGACAGATGTCCAAGAACGGCAAGAACGTCGTCCTCGTTCGTGACATGACCGACACAATGTACAATCCCGGTCGCCGTCCTTTCGTGAGCCACTTCACTGGAACGGACTTGATCGTCGAGCATATCGAAAAGTGGGTCTGTCCCACGGTCACCAGCGACCAGATCTTGGGGGGGGAGACGTTTCGGTTCAAGAACGACAAGCGACCGCATCTGGTGATCGTAATGGCCGAGCGTGAATACAAGACCAACGAGACCTTGCCCAAGTTTGCAGCAGAGCACCTCGGGCATGCATTCACCGTTAGTGTTGTTCACGCCAATGTCGACGAGCGAAATGACTTGCCCGGCATCGAAGTCTTGAACGATGCCGACATCGCTTTGATTAGCGTCCGCCGCCGAGTCTTGCCCAAAGATCAGATGGCCGTCGTTCGTAAATTCATCGAAAGTGGTAAGCCAGTCGTCGGCGTGCGAACTGCCAATCACGCATTCTCGCTACGTGGAAAGAAGCCGCCTGAAAACTTCGACGCATGGGAAACGTGGGACGCGGATATCTTCGGTGGCAATTACACCGGCCATCATGGAAAGGGTCCAGAAGTGGCCATTGCCATGGCAAAGGGTGCCGACCAACACCCCGTGCTTTCGGGCGTTGATCTGAAGAAGCTCAAAGGATTTGGTTCGCTGTATTTGTGCAAACCGCTGGCCGAATCGGCGACCGGCTTATTGACTGGAACAATCCCGGGCAAGGACACCGAACCCGTGGCGTGGGTCGCAAATACAAAGTGGGGAGGCCGATCGTTTTACACGTCGATCGCCGATCCGAAAGACTTTGATCAGCCGACTCAAAACCGACTCTTGAAGAATGCGTTATTCTGGGCTGCAGGCCTCGAAATCGACAAGTAAATTGCAGAACAGCCTTTCAGGATAGTTGTATGGCTGACAGTCACAAGCAACTTGACGACGAAGCTTCCGAAGAGGAGTTGACGACGGAGGACGTTGAAGTTCTGCCGCCCAAAACTAAGTCGGATGAGGACAGCTCAGACGAGGAACAGCAACCCGCCGAGATTACCTACGAGAACGCTCCCACAACCCTTGTCGAATCACCTTTACCAGAAAGTGATACGTCGGTTGAACCGGTTTCGGAAACGCTTCTCGATCGTCCCACAGAGACGATTGTCGAGTTTCCGATTCCACAAACGATTCTGGAGGAACCACAAAGCAGCGACGAGCCGATCGAACAGTCGTTGGTTGAAGAGCCAACGGAGCCTCAAGCGAGTCCATCCAATGACGTTCTCACGGAGACGATTGTCGAGATGCCAGCTCCTACCGAGGAAGAATTGCAACAGGCTCTCGTAGAGAACTCAGCAGGGCAGTTCACTGAAACGCTTGTCGAGTTTCCGATTCCAAAGGTTGACGATTCACCATCGCCGCCCATCGAGGAAACACTGGTCGAGGAACCCACGGAAACCGTGACGGAGCTTCCGCTTGAGGACATTCCCACGCTCACCGAGGTTCCACTTCAAGATGTCGAAACTCTCGTTGAAGCAACGCCAGCCGACTTGGAAACAATCGCGGAAGATTCATTGGATCGGCCGACGCAACACGGTTTAGCTCACGATGATCAAGAAACGATCACGGAAGCCCCAGCCGCTGATTCGACTGCACCTAATTATGCTGATCAATCTGATGTCGAGACGATCGTCGAAGATCCGCAACAGCCCGATCTAAGCACAACGTCGATCACCGACGAACGCGACATCCCACGAATTGTTCAAGAGGCGGCGCGTTTCATGCCGCCCACGGCCCCGATCCGAGAAGACTTTCACATACCGTCCGAGATTGCGGAAGGCGACACTGACGACGACCTCGACAACGATTCTGACGTAATTCCGGCTCCAACTTTTCACGACGAAGTCCAAAGTCAGCAAGACGTCGATCCTGACGCGACCATTGTCAACCAGGATCTTGTCGACGAATTGGCCGCAAAAGAGAACACGGTGAGGCTTCCTGAGTCGAAGTCGCCAGCGGAAGCGAATGTTTCGCCGCGGAAACCGAAACCGACCGAGCCTAAGGATAAGCCACAAGTGGCGGCACCGGGATCTACTGAGTCACAAACAGCGAAGAAGCCTCAAAACGCCAGTCCCGATCGACGATATGTGTTGGAATCCAGTTTTGGCTTCGGGGGAATGGGCCGCATTTACAAGGCTCGGGACGAGCGGATCAATCGAGAAGTCGCCTACAAGGTATTGTTGCCTCAGGCCTTGGAACGCCAAGGCTTGGTTGATCGCTTTATTGATGAAGCCCAGATCACCGGGCAACTCGAGCATCCCGGAATCGTTCCGATTTATGATTTGGGGCAACAAGGCGATGGCACACCGTTCTATGCCATGAAGATGGTTCAGGGTGATACTCTGGCAAAAGCCATCGCCGACTATCATCACCTTTCGCCGGATCACGATCAGCGTGGCATTCAGTTTCAGCGGCTGTTACGGAATTTCATCGACGTTTGCAATGCGATTGCCTATTCGCATGAACGCGGCGTGTTGCACTGCGATTTGAAACCTCAAAACATCATGGTCGGCGATTTTGGCGAGACCATTGTTTTGGATTGGGGTTTGGCCAAGGTCCTCGATCCCGAGCAAGTAGAAACTGATGGTGCGGAAACTCGCGACGACGACACGATCAACGTGCCCGAAGACGCTGCGTTCGAAAATTCCGTCAGCAAACGCTCGACCAGTTCGGTCTCCCGAAGCCGCACTTCAGACAGTGCGACCGAGATGGGGTCGGTCATGGGCACGCCCGAGTTCATGCCGCCGGAACAAGCTCGCGGCGCGCTCTCGGAATTGGATCCGCGCAGCGACATTTATTCGCTCGGAGCGATCCTTTATCAGATCTTGACTGGATATCCTCCCATTCCCAGGGATAAGTCCGTTAAAGATAAGCTGCAACTGGTCATTGGCGGAATGATCAAAGAGCCGCGTCAATTTGACCAGAAGATTCCGAAACCGATCGAAGCGGTTTGCATGAAGGCCTTGGCCATTCGCAAACACAACCGCTACCAAACGGCGAAGGCATTGGCTGCCGACATCGAAGCCTTTCTGGCCGACGAACCCGTCACCGCGATGATCGAACCATTCGTGACAAAGGCAAAACGCTGGGCCAAGCGAAACCGCACGATCGTGACAGCAACAGCATCGACGGCGATCGTCGCGGCGGTATTGTTGACCAGTTGGAATATTATGGAATCGGCGCGGATCGACGGCGTCGTCAGCGAAGTCGAAAGCTTGCTTGAGGAAAGCGGTCAATCCATTGAAGCGGGAGAATTCCAATCAGCCCGCGACACTTTGCAACAAGTCAAAGCCATTCTCGACATCAATCAAGAACCGCAATTGGAGATGTCCCGTCGGCTTTATTCCGATCGATACAAACTGGTCGACGAGACACTGGTCATCGAAGCACACGCTGATGAACTGATAGCCGCCGCCGACGAGAGTCTTGACGAAGATGACTTCGACGAAGCCGTTCGTCAATTCGAAGCAGCCATCAACAAGCTTCGAGAACAACCTCGCCTAAAAGACAGGATCAAAGAAACCGAACGCAAGATTGCCGACGCTCAAACATCCTGGGACCAGGCAAGACAGCGGGAAGTGGCTCTTGAGCGATACGACCGGTTTATCGAGCTTGCCGATCAAGCACGCTTTCATGGGACGCGGTTTACAGGAGGTGCGGCGCAGGAACACGCAGGCAACATTTACGAACAAGCACTCAGGGCGCTGCAGATCTTCGAACTCGATCAGCAAGAAAACTTGTTTGTCGACAACAAGTATTTCACCTCCAGCGAAGCACGGCGCATTCGCGAGCTATCGTTCGAGTTGATGTTGATCCTTGCGGAATCGCAAACCGAACTCAGCGACACACTTCCCGAACAGGAACAGCAAGACGCTCGGCAAGCGGCACTCGCTTGGGTCGATAAGGCGGCTCAGTTGGGCATCAAATCTCGAGCGTTGTATCTGCAGAGGGCTTTTGTGTTGGATAAGCTCGGTGATGTCGACGGCAGCAAAGAGGCCCGCGAATTAGCCAGTTCATTAAGCCCCAGTTCGGCCATCGATCACTTTCTACTGGGTGAAATCGATCGCAAAGCTGGTCGATTCGAGAATGCGTTGCAATCGTATTCGGCCGTGGTGAAGTTGGACAATGACCACTTTTGGGCTCACAACATGAGCGGTGTTTGCAATCTGCAACTGGGGAAACTGGACACCGCGCGTCAATGCTACGAAATGTGTAGCGGTCTACGTCCGAAGTTCTCTTGGACCTATCTAACATTGGCAATCGCGGAAGCCTTTGATGGTAACTATGAATCTGCATTGAAACATTTTAAGACCGCCGAAGCCTACGACTCAGACTCCTACAACGTGTTCATGATGCGAGGAGTCGTGCTTTCGAATCGGTTGGGTGACGAGATTGCGGACCTCGAGACGCAGGAGTCCAACGGTGTCATCACCGACGACCTTCAACGCGATTATGATGAGGCCATTCGTGATTTCAAGAAAGCCGCTAGCCTCGACCCAACAGAATATGAACCTCACTTCAATTTGGGAGAAACGCATCGTCGAATGGCCGATTGGATTGCCAAAGGAGACGGAGGCGACATCGCCGCAGAATTGTATCTCGCGAAGGCGCGGGTTTCACTGAATCACGCGATCGCGCTGGCTCCGCAAGTTGCAAAGCCACACGAAATTCGCGCGCTCGTCTATTGGCTGCAGAAGGAGTATGCCCTGGCCATTGAAGACAGCCGTCAAGCCATTCTCAAGTATCGTGATGCTGCCAGCAAAGCTCGCTGCTATAAAATCATCGGCGGAGTTTCTTTTGATCAGGCCGAGTTGCTTAGTGCTTTGGAAGCGTACGACCAATCCACCGACCTGAACCCCAATGATGCTGAAGTTCAGGCGGCTCGAGCTGAAGTCAAATTGAAGCTCGGACAGTATGTTGAAGCCGTACAAGGGTTTTCTCGATACCTCGCATTGAATCCCATCGAATTCTTGGCGAAAGAAGCCAAGGCCGAGGTCATCGAAGCACGGGCGCAGGCACTTGCCAGGCTCGGTCAGTTTCAAACGGCGATGCATGACTACAATCGTGCGCTGGAGCTTAAAGGCAACAACCCCGACGTCATGCTGCGGCGGGCATGGTCTTACCTGAATAACTTTCAAAAACTGGCACAAATCGATTTCGAAAACGCTACGAAACTGCAACCTAAAAATCCCGAGACTTGGATCGGGCTCGCCAGTGTCTATGCCATGCAAGGTCACTTTAATGAAGCGATCGCCAACGCTAACAAGGCTGAAGAACTCGTAGACGCCATCCCTGCCGACGCGCAAGGAAACTTTGTCTGGTCGCAATACTTCAACTTGGCGACGATCTATTCACAACTGATCGCTCGAGCCCGCATTGATTCGAGACTCTCGGTGGAACAGCGGCAAACTATCCAAACACAGTCGTTGGCAAAGGCCGTCGAGCTATTGAAGACGTCTCTCGGCAAGACCAAGAATCGGATGCTGGTGATCGCGTCTTTCAACAACGACCCGGCCTTCGAAGTCATACGAAACGCACCGGAGATTCGGCTGTTGGTTAAGCCTGTATCAACCCCTGAGAACAACTGATTTCCATCATCAAGTTGAGGCACCTCGATGAACGCGCTGATTCGACGAAGCATCATCGTCTTACTATCCATCGCGACGATAACGACAAGTTCAATCGTTGCTGATGATACCTCTAAGCCGATTACCATTCTGAACCCTACTCTTCTGGCTGCCGACGACATCAAAGCTGTTCGGACGCCGCTGGGCATTTCCAACGATTACAAACCGTTTTTGACGAAGCTGAAAAGCGGTGGGTTGTTGGCGGTCGCTTTCTGTTTTGGCCCCGTTGATGGCATCGATGGTTATGTCGAACGCGCGATTTTTTGGCGTTCTAACGATGGCGGCAAGACTTGGGGACCTCGCGAAGAGAGAATCGATATCCAAGGTCGAGAATTCGGTCTCACAACATTGCATGATGGCACGCTGCTGATGACGTGCCACTGGCTTAGCCGTGATGCTTTGAACCCATCAAAGCGGACTCATAGCAAGATCTTTCGCTCAACCAACGAGGGCAAAACTTGGTCAGAGATTCGCATCGGCCCGGATGGCTTTCCCGATGAAGCCATGACAACCGCCGATTGGATGGCCTTCGAACTTCCCGACCCCAAACAACCAGGAAAGTTCGTCACGTACATGGGCGTCGGTATGCATCATGGCGGGGCCGAGGCACCGAAGCACGCGAAACTTTGGCGATCACACGATAGCGGTAAGACATGGGACAGGTCTCTGAACCCAGACACCAAGAATTGGATCGACGTCGATGGCTTCTTTTCACAAACGGTGACCTTCCGAACGGCCTCGGGCAAGTTACTGCATCCTGTCCGAGTCGACCGCAGCGGACCGCACTGGCTCATCCCCGGCACGGAACAACGAATCAAAAAGGAAGGCAGTGACCAAGGCGACCGCATGATGCTTTGGGTGTCCAAAGACAGCGGCCGAAGCTTTGCCAAACACAATACTCACGGCAACTTTGGAGACTACGGCGAGATGTATCCGCGGTTCTTACAACTTCAAGACGGGCGCATCTTGTTGACGTTTACCGTGCGAAGCCACTCAACCGACGGCCACGAATTGGGCCTGCGAGCCATCCTCAATCGAGACGATGGAAAGACGTGGCACTTCCGAAAGGACCGAATGGTCATCAGCGACGTCAATACCGGAAGCAGCGGCGGCGGCTTTGGAAACTCGATCCAAATAGACGATGGTAGCATGGTCACGATCTATAGTTATCGCAAACCTGACAAGAAGACCTACATCGAAACCGTGCGCTGGCAGTTGCCCAAAGACAAATAGTGGTAAACTGTAGGCTGGATCAAGCGCAGCGCCGTTCCAGCAATCTTGTCTTGGGCCGTCTACTTCTCGGCAGATGGCACTTCCCCAGGAAAGTGTTCCATCATCGACAAGATCGGATTCAAGGCAACTTGGCCGAGTCCGCAGATCGATGTTTGTTCAAGCGTGTCGCCCAATTGGGGCAAGAAACTCAGATCCTCGGTCGTGCCGCTTCCGCAAGCGACCGCGTCCAACAACACAACCGTTTTCTCGGAGCCTACTCGGCAAGGCACGCACTTGCCGCACGACTCGTTGCGGAAGAATCTCACCAAGTTTGTTGCCAAGGCAAACAAGTCGCGGTCTTCGGACATGACGATCACAGCACCCGTGCCAAGCATGCTTCCGGCCGCTTGCATCGCCGCGAAGTCCATTGGTGTTGACGCCTTCTCTGCTGGCAAGAATTTCGAGCTAGCTCCACCCGGCAAGAACGCCTTCAACGACTTTCCGTCAGACATGCCACCCGCGAGGTCAATCAACTCGGATACCGTCGTGCCAACGGGAATTTCGTAGACGCCCGGATTTGCAACGTCGCCAGAGATGGAGACGAACTTGAGTCCCTCGATGTCTCCAGCTCCCTGCTCGCGCCACCAGTCCGCTCCGTTTCGAATCATCGAGGTTGCCAACGCGAATGTTTCCACGTTGTTGATCAGCGTTGGCTGACCGTTCAGTCCATGTGTTCCGGGGTAAGGTGGCTTGATTCGCGGCTCGCCGCGTTTATCTTCGAGTGCCTCAAGCAGCGCGGTTTCCTCGCCCAAGATGTATCCACCGGGCGAGATAAAAACATCGATGTCGAAACTCTTGCCGCTTCCTGCCGCGTCGTCGCCGAGCACTCCGCGGGATCGTGCATCTTCGATCGCCTTGTGGAGTGCGGCCAACTCGCGAGTGTACTCGTGTCGTAAGTAGACGATTGCGGACTCGGCGCCGATGGTTAGACCAGCAAGCAACATGCCTTCGATCACCAAGTGAGGTATCTCGGCCAGGATCAAGCGATCTTTGAACGTTCCAGGTTCGCTCTCGTCGGCATTACAAATGACGTACTTGGGTGACGCTGGCTCGGCAGCCACCAATTCCCATTTGCGACCGGTCGGGAATCCGGCACCACCCATGCCTCGTAGATTACAGTCCTTGAGTGTCTCGATGCAGGTCGAAGCCAACTGTCCGGATGCGGCGAGGTCTCGCACCGAGCCGTACTGCTCGTCAGTTGAGCTGTGTGAGTCGCATTTCCACTTCCGCGAGACGGCTTTTTCAGTATCGAGTTGTTTCGTGCCGTCGATCAGCCCAGCAATGAAATCGGTATCAGCCAGCGTTCGCGGAGCAAGCGGCTTCTCATTCCAGGCAACAGCTGGAGCCGCATCACATCGACCGATGCACGAGACCTCGTGAATCTCGACATCGGCCCTTCCTGCGAATTCGGTCCTGAGTGCCGCCGCGAGCTGCTCGCCACTGGCCATCGCGCAAGACACATCGCGGCAGACGTGAATTCGGTGAGCGGCTGGTGGCGTGCGGCGGAAGTGGGGATAGAAGCTGACGAGACCTTCGAGCCGATACAGGGGTACTCGCTTTCGCGTCGAGAGATCGCGAAGCGTATCATCGCTGAGGTATCCGTGCTCCTCTTGCAAATCACACAGCTCGCGCAACAACTCCACGTCGTGTTATCTCCCTGGCGTGCCGTGGTTGTTGGCACTTTCGCTCGACATACCAGCGCGAAGCGCAAGCGAGTTAAATTCAGACACACTCGCTTGCGCTTCGTGCTTGTATTCGCATCGGGTAAGACCTGGGGGCTCGAAGCCTCGCCCCCAGCCACTCCCTGTATCCTTACTCTTAGGCTTTCTTGGCAGGCTTCGGATCGCAATAGGCCAAAGCCATCAGCGAGTACGCGGTCGCCAAATTCGGGTCGCCTTCGTACCAACGTTCGGCTTTGTTGATCCAACTGCCGTCGGATTTCTGCAGCTTCGCCAGATTCTCCGTCAGCTCTTTCCGCCAATCGTGACGTCGCTTCTTCGAGTCCTCCAGGACGTCGATCTCAAGCACGCTCAGCGACTTGGCGAAGGTGTGGTAATAGTAGTAAAGGCCCATCTGTCCCAACCCCGGATTCTCCTCAACAGAGTAGAACTTGCGAATCCACTTCATCGCCGCTTTGACTCGAGGATCGTCCTTCTCCAAGCCAGCGTAAATCATGCTCTTCAGGCCAGCGTAAGTCATGCTGGCGTAAGATCGCAATCCGCCGTCCTTCGTTAATCCCGCCTGCGATGTGCCGCCAGCCGCCGGAGTGTAATAGAAGCCACCATCGTTGACCTTCGCGGCAAACGGAGTCGTGTTGAATTCGGTTTCCAGATTTTGGCAACGTGAGACAAACTTGAGTGCGTTCTTCATGGCCGGGTCGTCTTCTTTGACGCCAGCCGCCTTCAACGCCTCGATCAAGAAAGTCGTGTTCGAGAGGTCCGGTCGCTGATGTTTTCCGTAGCCAGCGCCGCCGAAGCCGGGATCAGAACTTTCGATGCCTTCGCCCTTGTCCCACTGCAGGTTCTTGAGGAACGCGACCGCGCGTTCAATGACCTTATCGTAGCGACCATTGGCGTTGGCGATCTCGAATGCGATCAGGCTGATGCAAGTTTCGTAGTTGCGATGATTGCTCTTGGCAAAATAGACGCCGCCATCTTTCTTGATGAACGACTCCAAATGCTTCAGTGCTTTGGCAACAGTCTCGTCTTCGGCTGTCAGCCCCGATTGCAACAGCGACACAGTGACTAAGGCCGAGATTCCCGGTGCTATGGGACTAGTCCAACTGCCGTCGTCGTCTTGGCTGGTCTTCAGGAAGTTGATGGCAGCCGTGCGAGTTTTCTTTAGCAGCGCCGGATCTGGGCCAAGAGACTTCTCTTGAGCCAACGCCGGCAATGCAAGTGAGAGAACAAAAAGGGCAACAACAATTCGAATGGGAAATTCAGTAAGCGATCGATTTCGCATGGGACACCTAATCTAGATGGAAACCACTCATTATCTTCCAGACGCATTGTACCAAAGTTGACTTGCCAGCGAAAACTTTGCAAGACATCGAGTGCAGAATCTTATTGCCATCGCCCAAACGTTGCATGTACAATTGTGTCGTTGACGAGTACGAATCGTAAAGAGAGACCTGATGCTAACTGTTATCTTCGTTCTTGCAATCAGCACCGTGGCTGTCGCTGACGTTCGTGCCTATTGGCAAAAAACCGATGCTGAGATCGATCGAGTTTCTCTCTTTCGCCGTTGGCTGGGAGCCGTAACGCTCTTGATCACATTGCCAATGGCCGCCCATACTCAATTTCTGTTAACTCTTGGGACACTGGCGGCCGGCCTGTGCTTTATCGGTTTTCTGTGCCGTCAAAAGTTTCCACCAAGGTTCTTGCCTCCTTCAATCTTTGTGGCTGTCTTGATTCCTGTTCTTGGTCTGTGTGACGGCTACGTTGACGATTACGTTCGAAATTACGCCGCATTTAAGAGCATGTCACCAATTGATGCCGATGCTTCTTTCCCTGATCGATTGGATGCGAACCTTAAACTTATACATCGGGCCTTTGTTGAAAAATTCGAATTGCAGAATGCTCTTGGAATAAAACGGGAGAGTTATTTTCCTGGCCCAAGTAACGCACCAATTCTCGGTACTTCATTCAATACGCCATCACTCTCCCCTGATGAGCTTGCCAAAACGGCCCACCAAGCGATCGAAGGCCCCGTCCTGGCAAAGGTTGCAGAAAGCTACGAGCAACAAGAGTGGAAAGTGGTATCGTCTGACTTGGTTGGTTTACTCACGCACGATGAGCCTGTCGTTTATTTGACGGATGATTCTTTCACCTTGGAGGACTTGGCCGATATCGAAACACGTGATTTGACGGTGTTTGAAAAGAGTTCACTTGTGAAGCTACTCGATGGAAAAGAGATCGTTACGGATCGCGAGAACGAAGACATCTTGATGCTGGGTGCTATTCGAGCATCAAACGAAAAGTGCGTGGATTGTCATGATGTCGAAATCGGCGACTTACTCGGCGCCTTTACTTATCGCTTGAAACAAGACGGCTCTCAAGAACTTCTCACTGAATCGATCCGCTAAGACCAAGCAGCCTCACTCTCCGATGAGCTTTGTGGGTCGCCCGCTACCGTCGAATAATGATACACGGACCGTGTGGAATGCTTTAGTTTGTCCCCACTACGATCCATTTGACAGTTCACTGACAGGCCCATCACTCGAAGAGTGATGGCTACTTTGGCCAAGAAACGTAGCCGATCGGCGAAAACGGTATAGCCATTGCTAACCTCTTGAAGGGCATCGTTTAGACGCGTTTTCGTCGGGATTGACCGCATTGGCGGTTCGCCATTAAACTGTTCACCCGCACGGACTTACGCCACAATTATAGCGGCGAAAGACGGTGCTACATACAGACTGCGCTCCCTTTGCGCAGTCGCAGGTGCCGATTCACTGACATTCTGGCAGCCTGCTGTAAGGCAAGCGGCAGATGAAAACTACCATCGCCCCCGACTTTACGTCGGGGGTTCTCACGTTTTTGCACTATATGGCAACGCTACATGGCAAGTAGTGCAAAAACGCGAGAGCCCCTGAGATAAACTCAGGGGCGGTATATTTGGCCCAGTTGGGCTTGGATTTGATCATGGAAATCCTGGAAAAAATTGGTGACTTTTTCACCGCGTTCATGGCGGCGATCGAGCGGTTCATTACGCGTCGATTTGGTTCGTCGAACGAACGGACAATTCGCAAGATCGGTTTCGTCCGCGAGAAAGACGGCGCGACGAACATCGCGCCGGGTTCTGTCGTTGATCGCATCAACCAGCTCGAGCCTGACTACGAGAAGCTCACCGACACGGAGCTGAAAGAATCAAGCTCGAAGTTCCGCAAGCGGTTGGCTGATGGCGAGACGCTCGACGACTTGCTGCCCGATGCGTATGCCGCCGTGCGCGAAGCCGGCAAACGCTATCTCAAGATGCGTCACTACGACGTGCAAATGGTCGGTGGCTACATCTTGCATCAAGGCCAAATCGCCGAGATGACCACGGGTGAAGGTAAGACGTTGGTGGCAACGCTGCCCTCGTATCTCAACGCGCTGAGTGGTCATGTTCATGTGATTACAGTAAACGATTATCTTGCCCTGCGTGATATGGAGTGGATGGGTCCGGTGCACATGGGTCTGGGGCTGACGGTCGGAGCCATTCAATCTCAAATGGGACCGCAGAAGCGGCAAGAAGCGTACGCTTGCGATATCACTTACGGCACCAACAACGAGTTCGGCTTTGACTACTTGCGCGACAACATGAAGCAGCGCAAGGAAGATCAAGTCCAAGGCCCGCTGACTTTCGCCATCGTTGACGAGATCGACAATATTCTGATCGATGAAGCACGGACGCCGCTGATCATCTCAGGACCCGCCCAAGATGACACGACGAAATACGCGAAGGCGAACCGCGTCGCCTTGCAACTGAAGCGGGACGAGCACTTTGAGGTCAAGGAGAAAGAACACACCTGCCACTTGACCGAAGAGGGCATCCGGCATGCCGAGCAATTGGCGGGCGTCGAGAGTTTCTACACCGCCGGCAACATGCAGTGGCCGCACCTGATCGACAACTCGCTGAAAGCACACCACCTCTATAAACGCGACGTGAATTACGTCGTCGAAGCCAACGGCGAAGTCGTCATTGTCGATGAGTTCACCGGGCGGAAGATGCCGGGGCGGCAATGGAGTGATGGCTTGCATCAAGCTGTCGAGGCGAAGGAAGGAGTCCGCATCAAAGAGGAGTCGCAGACTCTGGCCACGATCACGCTGCAGAATTTCTTCAAGCTTTACAAGAAGCTCGGCGGCATGACCGGTACAGCGATGACGGAAGCGGAAGAGTTCTGGAAGATCTACAAGTTGGACGTTGTCGCCGTGCCAACGAACCGGCCGATGCAGCGCGTCAATCACAACGATGTCATCTACCGCACAGAGCGAGAAAAATGGGACGCTGTCGTCGGCGAAATCCGCGACGTCAACGGAGCCGGTCGACCGATCTTGGTCGGTACGGTCTCGATCGAGAAGTCCGAGTTGCTCTCAAACAAACTGAACAAATACGGAATCAAGCACAATGTCCTGAACGCCAAGAATCACGAGCGGGAGGCTGAGATCATTGCCCAGGCGGGTCGCAGCGGGGCTGTCACGATTGCGACGAACATGGCAGGGCGGGGAACGGATATCGTGCTCGGCGGGAACCCCGAGCATCTTGCCTGGGAAGAACTGAGCAAGATTTACGAATCAAGGCTCGACGTTTCTAAGGCCGAGTGGGATGACTTGACCAACAAGATCTCGGATCGCGAAGGAATGGGTGCCGAGGGCGAGAAGGTTGCCGATGTTGGCGGCTTGCACGTCATTGGGACCGAGCGTCACGATTCGCGGCGGATTGATCTTCAGCTTCGCGGTCGTAGCGGCCGTCAAGGCGACCCGGGCTCCAGCCGCTTTTTCCTCTCGCTGGAAGACGATCTGATGCGAATCTTCGCTGGCGAGTGGGTCAAGAACTTGCTGGGCCGCATCGGCATGGAAGATGGCGAGGCGATCGAGAGCAAACTGGTCTCGCGGCGAATCCAGGGCGCTCAGAAGAAGGTCGAAGAGCGTCACTTCGAGACTCGGAAGCATCTGCTCGAATACGACGAGGTCATGGATGAGCAGCGAAAGCAAATCTACAGCTATCGCCAACGTATTCTGGACGGCGGCAACTGCCGCGAACTGATCATGAATATGATCGAGGATCAAGTGGAACAATGGGCCAACCATTTTCTGGATCCTCAGTACAGTTGGGACACGATTACCGAATGGTGTGCCGCCGAACTTCATGTCGAGGTCGATTCCAGCGTCATCAAGGGCATGGAGCGGGACTTGCTGGTCGATCATCTGGATTACGAAGCCAAGCGTCAGGCCGAAGACCTGATCTTGGAGAAGATCGACGAGAGTTTGCCGGAAGATGTCGAAGACAGAAGCGAGTGGAATTGGCGAGCCCTCTCCCACTGGGCGAACAGCCAATTCGGCCTCAACACCAATGACAGCGAATTGCGAAAGCAAGGCCGCGAAAATCTATTCGAGTATCTCAACGGCCGCGCGCTGGAAGCCATCGGTCGCTACGATTACGCCCCACTAGACATTTATCTGGACGAGACTTTTGGGCACTTGGCATTGTGCTCGTGGATGGGCCAGCAATTCGGCTTCACCACGCCGCCCGAAGAGTTCAAAGGCAAGGAAACCGAAGAGGCCATCAGCTTCATCTATGAGTTGATCTTGGAACAATACGCCGACAAGGAAGTGCGTTTTCCGGTCACAGTCGGCCTTTCGAACTGCGTCAACGAGTTTGCGTCGGGCACCGATAAACTCGATCGCGACAAATTGGCGACTTGGTGCAGCGAGCGGTTCGGTGTCGCGCACGAACCTGACGATTTCCGCGGCAAACGTCCCAACGAAGTTGAAGCGGTACTTCATGAAGACAGCCGGAAATACTTCGAGCAAGGTGCGGCGATCAGCGAGTTGGCAGAACGGGTTGACGATGTTTATTCCGGTTTGGAACCCAATCAAAGTCCCAGCGATGACCAATTGCAGTCATTGGCCAGCTGGAGTAACCAAAACTTCCGCAGTAACTTGAGCGGCGCGGACTTCAAGGGACTTTCCGTCGAGGATGCAAGGCAAGTCGTCCTGCAGCATCACGACCGAGTATTTCGGCCCGAGTTGAGTTTGACGGAACGATGGATGATCCTTGATTTGCTCGACACGTCGTGGAAAGAACACTTGTATTACATGGATCATCTGCGGTCCGGCATTGGCCTGGTTGGGTATGCTCAGAAGGATCCCAAGGTCGAATACAAACGGCAGGGCATGAAGGCCTTTGAAATGATGTGGGAGTCAATCTCGCAGCGAGTTACTCAGGTCATTTTCCGTATCGAGAATCAAGTGGGCGATTTCGCCGGAACAATCTGGCGCGAGACTTCCGCCATCCACCAAGATGCGGCACCAGCAGCAGAAGCTTTTGCTCCAGAAGAACCCAGCAATGCGGGACCCGAACCCGGAGCGGAAGTCAAAGCCGTCGAAACGATTCGCAATCGAATGCCCAAAGTTGGCCGTAACGACCCCTGCCCTTGCGGCAGCGGCAAAAAGTTCAAGAAATGCCATGGTGCCGGCGGTATGACTCGTTCGGCATAATGTGATCCTGTAGCCTGACTCTCCGAGTCGGGCGATCGCCTGCCCAACTCGGAGAGTCAGGCTACAATTGATTGCGGCTTCTCAGTCACCAGTGAGAACGAACAATGCCACAACTTATGACCATGAAGATCATCGCTATTGGACTTATTGCCGGCGTGATGACATTCACGGGGGTCATGGTCGTGATGAATCTGGGTGAGGAAGCTCAGGCAGAACCGTTCTTGCTCTACCTTGGCATCGCATTCGCTCCAATTGCCGTCGTTGCCAGCTTCATCGCGCAGAACGCAGTCGGCCAGAAGATGGTCGAGGAATTCTTGCATCAGAACAAAGATGTGCGTGCCGGAGATGACAAATTCACTGACTGGATGCTCGCCGCCTATCAAACGAAAATGATCGTTGGCATGTGTATCCTGGAGGGCGTGTGCCTGTTTAACGCTATCTGTTACGCAGTCGATGGCAACTGGGTTTCGTTAGGAGTCATCGCTGGTCTGCTCGTGTTCATGGCCATGCAATTCCCCAGTGAAACAAGCGTCAATCAGTGGCTAGAAGTGCAAGAACAAAAAGTCTAGCGCGTCACAAGCCGTTTTCGTGACACGATTGTCAACTAGATTTCCGTTGTGCGAACACGTCCGCATGAACGCCTGATTTGACAAAGTCCAAGTATTGATGGAGGCGACGATAAAGGAGCTTCTTGACCTCGCTGATGCGCTTTCCACCGAAGATGGCGAGAACAGGCTTATTACTTTGAGCAGCGACTCTGACCTTCAGCACATGGAAATCGACACCGCTGATGGGATGGTTTTGGTGCAAGTGGAAGGCGCCCAAATTCTTGTCCGAGGTGAAAAGGTTTATCTTGAAAAGTTTGCGAGGGACGTAGAATGCCTTACGGTAGGAGAATCGCCTCCGGAAGGTAGTCGCCTTAGGCTGCATCATCATTACGAACATTATCCAGGGCACTTCTTTCTTGACGGGAATTCTGTGCCACTGGTTTTGACTCGCATAGATTGAATGCCGCACAACCGCCTTCGGCGGGAAGCCTTGATTGTAGTGACGTCGTTTGTGTTAGTCTTTAGTAGGGATCCGACGCAAAAGCCGCGTGTGTTTGACGACGGCGTTGGCCATCATTCCCGTCGGGCGACTCAATCAAACATGACGTGGACTCCGTTTGACTCTGGAGCGTCGATCGGTTCCGAGGGTTCCGAATCTTGGCCGACTCTGAATGTGCGGCGATGCAAACCGCTATGGTCGCGATTATTCAAACGATCCCGTTGACCTCTGATCCTGATTGCGACGCCAAATCTGCTGCGGTTTCGCAGGCAATCTCTGACTTTGTGGACACCTATCCGTAGTGCAGCGTCGCCCAGTTCCTGCGTATTGGGATGACTTCTGCGATCCTTCGGATGATTCGAATGTCGCTGTCCCAATCGACTCTGAAAGGCTCATCGTATTCGTCGAAGACCAATTCTGGATTTACCGTCGTTAGACGACAAGAAAGTGGTCGCATACTTCGCCTACGTCGAGTCGTCTTCGCACCTTGATTGATGGTCGCGTGTTCTCGAGACGCGTGGTTCCCTGTTCTTACAGATCAACAGAGATTTGCGCTTCAGGGAATTTCTGGAATAGACGCTTGTACGCGGGAACTCGACACAGCATGGCCATTAGACTGGCGCGGTACACATTAATCCTGAATGATTGCATTCGCTTAATTGACATCGCCACGACTAGGATGCCGGCGGCCGCCCAGAGATTGATGAAAACGAAGACCGCCACTGCGCTGATAAACGCGGCTCAACTGAAGATGCCACCAATTCGCCATGGTTGTTTGGGGATGTTGTCTCGGCATTGGTCACAGATAGACACTGGCAATTCCAGGATCGTGTCACGACCGCGAAGTTCGCTGTCCGAGTCTTCCTCGAGAGCGCCGCCTGCATCGCTGATTACAAAGGGAAAGAGTAACACCGACGAGCCCCCCACCACGAACAGTCGTATCGGCAATGCGTACTCTTCGGCCAGGTGGATTTCCTCACACGTTGCCGTGTAACTGATTATATCGATGCTGTGCATCCTGATGACCCAACGGATTCTTACCGGCGGCTAGCACCTTGCCGCTCTTGGATTGAGGAGCTTAGAGCAAGACGAGACGTGTGTCACCAGGGTTGGTCAAGTGGCAAGGCTCCGCGCATGTCTGCGTATCCTTGGCCTTTTGAGCCTTTGGGATTGGCTCCAAAGTATCGCTCGTCCGTTGTGGGCTCGGCGGCCGCTTGGTAGCGAACGTCAACACTCAAACGCACGCGACCAATCTTCGACTGATTGTCCAAAGAACCATGCATCGTAAATCCGTCGAAGACCAAGAGGTCGCCTACGCGGTATTCCGACGTCAAGAACCGCGAACCGCGGTCTCTCAACATGGTGACAGGGTCGGTTTCGTTTTGTTTGTCGTAGGCTGCTTGCTGAACCGTGTTGTTCGAGTGGTCCGATTGGTAATCAATGTTGCGAATTGGGTCGAGCAAGTCGTTGAAGCCGCTGGAATTCTCGACAATCGCCAGCGGACCTTCATCTGCTGCAATGTCCCCAAGTGGAATCCAGGCCGTCACGATTCGAGTGGCCTTGCCTGCAAAGAATGGAAAGTCGTAGTGTAATCGTGTCGAGCGATCCGGCGGCGTCGGTCGCAAATATATCAAATCGTGTCCGCGCACGGGTTGCTCGAAGATTGATGCCAGGATTCCGTTCAATGGTTGCCCATGCGTCACATGCCGGAGTACTTGTCCGTTGCTGACGTTCGTCCAAAACGCTCCCAAGTCCCGATGCAATTCTGCTCGACGACTGGTGCCAGTGGCGATGCCGTCAACTGCTGGTGACTTGATCTCATCGACAGATTCCAGTTCAGCGAAGACTTCCGTTCGGGCTGCCAGGACATCATTGACATCAAGCACGTTTCGCAAGAAGACATAACCGTCGTTATCCAAGGCCGCTCGAATTGCGACTGGATCGCTGGCCGGTGTTTCGATCAGCGCTCCGATCAAATTGGAGGGAATCACTTGGCCTTGAACGGTTTGTTGCATGTCACAGAACTCGACTTCGATTAGGTCCAAGGTGCGGCGACATCAATCGTTCGAGATTGCGATCACGTTCGCGGCACCACCGTCAACGGGAATGGTCATGCCCGTAATGTAACGCGCCGCGTCGCTTGCCAGAAATATGGCGGCACCAGCGACATCTTTTGCCTCGCCCCATCGGCCCAAAGGAACTCGTTCCATGACCTTTGCAGATCGCTGTGGATGGTTCTGCAAGGCAATGGTCATGGGTGTGCGGATCCAGCCGGGTGCCAACGCGTTGACTCGGATGTTATGTTTGCCCCATTCAGCCGCCAAGTCGCGCGTGAGCGAGACGATGCCGCCTTTGGTCATTCCATAAACGCTACCCGAACGGCCGAGCCCCGCGATCCCACCGCCCAATGCCGACATGTTGACGATGCTACCCGATTGCTGTTGAACCATGACACGACCGACGGCACTGGCCATGTGAAAGCTGCCCATCATGTTGACTCGGATTTGAACGGCAGCGTCTTCGTCGGTCCAATCTGTCGGGTCGACACGTCGATGGATGCCTGCGTTGTTGACCAAGATATCGATCTTGCCGAGCCGCTTGGCGACTCGATCGACGCAAGCTTCGGCAAGATTGCGGTCGCTGACATCACAGGTCTCGGCGATCACTCGATCGTTGCCGTGTTGTGATCGCAGTCGTGCAAGGGTCGCTTGCAACGCCTCGCCATCAATGTCGCAAATCGCAACGGTTGTCCCATGTTCCAACATGGCCTCGGCTATCGCTTCACCTAGACCGCGCGCTGCGCCTGTGATAATTGCTGTTTTGCCGGTCAGTTCAAACATGGACATGGTGAGTCTTTCTTAGCAGGACTTCGGCTGGGCGTTAGCGAAGTTGTCAGACTGCTGGTTGAAACAGTTCGAGCGTGTAGCCATCAGGATCATAAAAGTAGACGACCAAGCCGCCCTTGTTGGGGCCGGCCGTAATCGTCACTGGTTCAGACTTGAAGCGGACACCTTGAGCTTTTAAGTCTTCGTGACACGTGAGTAAATCGTCGACCAAGAGACAAAGATGCGAATTCCCAGGTCGATTCGTCGATTGATCGGAAATCTCACCTTGATGGTTCATGTACTGGACGACTTCCATTCGCTGCCGGCTGGTGGGGCTGACTTTGAACGAGGCGACGTTGAGTTCCACCTCCTCGTAGCCTGTCTGAGCCGCAACGTAGTCAGTCTTCACGCTGGGACGCCGCCCGATCAATTCCATGCCAAGTTTGTCGCGGTAAAACTCAATCGATGCATCGATGTCCTTCACCGTCAGGCCAAGATGATGCATGTCCGAAAGTGACCAGCCAGATTGTTCAGTCATTGGATTCCCCAGTAGTAACCCGACGCGTGAGCGAGGGCGCTCATGCATGTTCCTTAGGCAAGGTCCAACGAATTAAAGGAGACGACGAATTCCAGTTCCTCATTCGTCATCTCCTTTAATTCGTTGGAACTTTCCTAGCACAGAGTTAATTCATTGCGAGCACTTGAGAGCGTCCCTCGCTCACGCGTCGCGTTACTACGGTCATACTCGCACCATCATAGAGCGGGCGCGCGGGACGTTCGCAAGGCTGTAGCCCGACTCAGAGAGTCAGGCTACGAGACACCTCGCGGCTATCTTGCCCGGACCGATAATGAAAGAAAGCCCAGAACCGCGCGTCGCGGCTTGGGCTTTCTTTGCTTTCTTCTCGAGATTGAAGGCTCACGCCAATCCGTCTCAGACCATGTCTTTCAGGCCTTTGAGCGGTCGAACCTTGACAACATTCGTCGCTGGTTTGGCTTTGAACATCGTCTCTTCGCCGGTGAACGGGTTGATGCCTTTGCGAGCTTTCGTCGCTGGCTTGTGGACGCTGGTGATCTTCATCAAGCCGGGAAGATTAAAGACGCCTGGGCCTTTCTTGCCGATGTTCTTGGCAATCAAGTCGCTGAGGCCATCCAAAACGGCCGTGACTTCCTTGCGAGACAGTCCCGATGATTCAGCAAGTGCGTTCAAGATTTCGGACTTGGTCATCGGCTTGCCGGTAGCAGCTTTCTTTGCCATCGTGGCTTCCTTTCAACAGAAGTGTGAACCATGAATACTGCGGGAAAACCGCAGGTGAATGTGAAATCCAGAAGAACTATTACTTTCTGGCAAGCCATATTGTCAAGCACTACTAGCGTTTTCTGCCAGTTTTTCGCGGTTATTCCGCAGCGAAACGCCCCCCGCGGCGGTCACCCGTCGCTCGCAATCAACGAAGCCAGCACCTTGCGAGTTCCCTGAAATGTTCGACGCCCGTGCATGACCAGTCGATTGTCAATCAACGCGACGTCTCCTGCCTGCCAGGGAATGTCGAATGCCAGCTCATCAGCGAGCTCGGTGGCTGCCGTCATCGCGGTTGTGTCGAGTGGCTCGCCGTCTGCAAAAGTCACGGCCTTCGATGGGTCGTTACGGTGGTCTTTCCAACCATGAAACGCGGCGATCAGTTGATTGAAGAAAGCTTCACGGCCGCCCGTTGATCGGATTGCCGGCAACACGGGAGTCGTGGCCTTTAAGCAGTCGTCGTCTTGCCATTCGAAGCTATAGCCAAGTTCCTGCAATCGCGACTCGGCGGCGCTTCGATCGGAAACGCTGAGCGTACTTTGCCAACTGCGACCCATGCCCGAATTGGGATCATCGGCTCGCGGCATGACGTTGGTGTATCGAAGACCTTTGGCTCGGCAGTTGGCGACGAAGCTTGGGAACTTGTCTTCGAGCTTTCGCAGTAACGCGTCCGACCGGCAAAGAGGAGTCGCCCCACCAACGGTCGCTGGTTGTTCGCAGAAGAAGAATAACTTGCTGGGAAAGATCGGCGTTTGAGCCATCTCGTGATGCAAGCAAATCGTTACCGACGCCGGTGCTTCGTTGGCAGTAAAGACACGTTCCGTCCGGTTGACTCGGACGGCGTTCGACAAAGAGTCGGCGTATGGGAAGTTGGGATATCCGAAAGCTCCAATGAACGCATCAAAGTCGTCGGCGGTTTGAAGCGGGAAACCTCGAAACAGCACCGCGCCAGATCGCTCCAGTTTTTCGTTGTGTGTTTCAAGATTTTCGGTGATCCACGCGGTCGCTTCATTTAACGTGGCCGGTGATTTGCAACACATGGCGAGTGGAAATGGATCGTCTTCGATCACTTGCTGACCGTCGATCGGAACTGTTTCCACAACGAGGTTGCTCATGATCGGATCGCTCACTGTGATTGCTCGGCGACATCAATCAGCGTCTTCACCATGCAGCCAGTGGCGCCTCCTTCGCGATGTCCTTTGCTGCTGGAAGCGAACGACGGACCGGCGATGTCGAGATGGACCCAAGGCTTCTTGCGGACAAACTTCTCTAGAAACTTCGCAGCCGTGATGGCTCCACCCCATCGGCCACCGATGTTTTTGCAATCAGCAACTTCGCTCTTGAGCAATTCGTCGTACAGATCAAACATTGGCAGTTGCCAAGCGTCCTCGCCGCAACGACTGGCCGAGTCTAAGACGCTGTCGCACCAAGCTTGATCGTTCGAGAATGCGCCGGTGACGTCTTCACCTAGCGCGACGACACAGGCTCCTGTTAGCGTTGCCAGATCGATGATCTTGTCAGCACCTTGGTCGACGGCGTAACTCAGCACATCCGCCAAGACCAAGCGTCCTTCAGCGTCGGTGTTGTGGACTTCGATGGTTGTGCCATTGCGAGCCGTCAAAACATCGCCGAGCTTATAAGAGCGTCCGCTGACCATGTTCTCGACCAAGCCCATGTAGCCGATAACATTGACCGACAACCCAAGCCGCGCGATGGCGATGACAGCACCCAACACGGAGGCTGATCCAGGCATATCAGACTTCATCGTCATCATGCCGTCTGATGATTTCATCGAAAGTCCGCCGCTATCAAATGTGACACCCTTACCAACAAAGGCGATTGTTGGAGCGTCGTCGCCGTAGAGGTGTTCGAGGACGACGATTCTTGGCGGGCGGTCGCTGCCCACGGCGACTTGGCTTAACGATCCCATGCGTTCGTTAGCGATGTCGTTCTCGTCAAGTACGCGGCAGGTGATGCTGAACTCATCGCACAACTGGCTGGCGCGTTCGGCGACGGATTCCGGATAGATGTCCGCCGCTGGCCGGTTGACGAGTTCTCGGGTGATGTTTACGGACTCACCGATCAGAGAGCCTCGAAGAACGACATCATTCAGTGCTGGGATCGATGCATTTTCGTCGACCAACAACGTTGCCGCCTGAAGTTCGTGGCGCGACGGTTCGGACTTATACAGGCCCTGGCCTTCACCGCCGACAATCAGTGCGGTGGCGACCGCTTGCGCGAGCGCTGACTGGCTGATGTCTCCGAAGGATTCGGGTAGTGCGATCGCAGCTGATGCCGGTTTCTTGCCCGTAATCTTCCGGACGCCCGTCATGAAAGCCTTGTTCAAACTCGCCACTGACGCGGACTCGGCCTTGCCCAATCCAAGCAGCATGATGCGAGTTGCCGAGACTTGCGGTACGTCCAGCAAGACCACGGTTTCTGCCAATTTGCCCGTTAGGTCTCCGGTCTCGATCAAGCGAGTGATTGAACCGCCCAACAATTTGTCAACAGCCTGCAGCGAATCACCGAGCCCATCTGTTTCGCCCAGCGGCAAGACCAACCAATCGACCTCGGTTTGATCCAGAGAGGTCGTCGCAACAGTAATATCCATGGTGCCATCCAATGCAGAGAGCTACCGCAATCCATGCCGCATCACCTTCAACGCGGCGCGACGTGAGCGTATCACTCGCAATGAATGGCCGCAAGCGAGGCGGTGTGTGTCGCGACTTGCTTGATCTTGCTGCGGGAATTGCTGATGATCAGCGGCGTCGGTGGCAACTGAAATCAACGCGGAAAACAAAGGGATAATCATGCATCAATCCGGATCTCTGACAGCCGAAACTCCGAAAGTGAATCGACGTCGAGCCATTCAATTGGCTACAGGAGCTGCGATCGCCGCAGCGGCATCATCGTCAGCAAATGCAGAGACTCGAGCCGGTGATCCGGGCCCCGATTATAAAATCAAGAACGGCCGCATTCGGCACTCGGTCATGGCTTGGTGCTTTAAGCCAATGCCAGCGTTGGAATTGGCCAAACACGTTAAAGCCATCGGCATGCCCGCCATCGAAGGTCTTCCTGCTGACCAAATTCCCGTGGTCAAAGAATTGGGCTTGGATATCTCACTGGTAGGAAGTCACAGCTTCAAACGCGGCATGGTCCACACTGAAAATCACGATTACGCGATCAAGGCTTTGACCAAATCGATTGACATCGCCGCCGAGAATGGTTTCAAGAGCGTGATCACTTTCACTGGTTTGGTCGAGAAAGAAATCGATCGCGACCAAGGCACGAAGAATTGTGTCGCTGGTTGGAAGAAGATCATCGGTTACGCCGAGAAGAAAAAGATCAACTTGGTATTCGAGCACCTCAACACGCGCGATGACACTCATCCGATGAAGGGCCACCCCGGCTACTTCGGCGACGATGTGGATCATTGCGTCGACATGATCAAGCAAGTCGGCTCGCCAAACTTCAAGCTGTTGTTCGATGTCTACCACGTCCAAATCATGAATGGCGATGTCATCCGTCGCATCAAGGCGTACAAAGAGTACATCGGCCACTATCACACAGCCGGCAACCCTGGCCGCGCGGAACTTGATGACACGCAAGAGATCAACTATCCGCCGATCATGAAGACGATCCTGGAAACCGGATACACCGGCTATGTCGCGCACGAGTTTATTCCAACGTGGGAAGATAAGATCGCCGCGCTGCGTCAAGCAGTACATGTTTGCGACGTGTAGCTTTCGTTACGCAAACAATTCGTCGATTGGCCTTCCATCCGGCAAGATTGGGATGGGTCGGCCGGCGCGGTTGATGGTGTGGCCGCTGTAATCGATGCCCAGATGACGGTACATCGTGGCAAGAACCTCGGTGGGGGAGACGGGGCGATCGGTGGGGACTTCGCCTTTGGGTGACGACGTTCCGATGACTTGACCCGGAGTGATGCCGCCGCCAGCGAGAAGAATGCTCATCAGTGAGCCCCAGTGGTCTCGGCCACCGGTTTTGTTGACGCGCGGCGTGCGTCCGAACTCGCCCCACACCACGAGAAGGACTTTCTTGGTCAAGCCGCGTTCGTGCAAGTCGTTGATCAGCGCGGTCAGCATTTGATCCAAGGGTGGGCCCGAGATATCCATGCCGCGCGAGGGACCGTCGGAACCGTCGGCCGGGCGGTCGTCGTTGACGATGTTGCGGTGCCAGTCCCAACAAAGGGAATCCGGTGCGGTGTTGATCGTCACGAAGGTCACGCCGGACTCAACAAGTCGGCGGGCCAGCAATCCCATTTGGCCCCAGCGATGCGAACCGTATTGATCACGAGTCGCTTGGCTTTCTTCACTCAAATCGAATGCTCGCCGGGCCGCTCCACTGGTCAGCATATCCAGAGCCGCGCGGTTGAACTCGTCAATGCCGCTCATGGTTCTTGACGCATCGGCTTTGCGAGCAAACCGGTCGAGGCCCGAAAGTAGGGAGCGGCGGTCATCCACTCGCGCCAAGGTCAGGTCATCGGCTAGCTTCAAACTGGTGGCCGCATCGGTAATGGGCTTGGGTTGAAACTTCCACTGAAACGGGTCCTGCAAGATCGTCATCGGCGAGTACTGCGAGCCCAAATACGAAGGGCTCATAATCGTCGCGAGGACGGGATTGCGAGTTTGCTCTTCAGAGAGCACAACGTACGGTGGCAGCCCCGGTCTTGTGGAGCCGCGGAACTTGGCGGCCATCGCGCCGGACGAGGGATGTGTGGTCTTGCCGGTGTTGCCGGGATATCCCGTCGAGCACCAGTGGGCTCCGACGAAGTGACCGTTGGTTGCGTGTTTCACGGTACGAATGACGGCGGCCTTGTCCAGGATTTGAGACACCTTTGGCATCTTCTCGCAGCAAAGGATTCCCGGCAAGCAACTTTGGATGGCATTGTAAGGGCCACGAAATTCGACTGGCGCATTCGGTTTAGGGTCGTACGTTTCGAATTGGCTGGGACCGCCGCCAAGCCAAACTTGTATGACAGAAGTATCTGGGGCCGAGCCGTTTGCCGTTTCGCTGCCTTCAGCACGGAGCCTCAATACGTCGCCAAGTCCCAAACCAGCGCCGCCAGCGAGCAGTGTGCTTTGCAAGAATGTGCGGCGAGACGAATGGCTCATGCAGAAATCCCATAATGATGAGGTCGATTGCTGTAATTATCGAATCCATCGATCATACTGCATAAGTTAATCTGCGGAAAGACTTTGAGTGGTAGGCGGGGGTTTATACGCCCGGCTTCTCGCAGAATCCGGGCATATTTGGCAAACACTTTAGCGGCAACATGATTCACATCGAACAGCTCACCGTCCACAAGCAAGGCAACCTTGTTTGCTCAATCGATTGGCTTTCCGTCGATGTTGGCCAGCGTGTGGCATTGGTCGGACAGAATGGTTCTGGCAAGTCGACAGCGCTGCGTGTGGTGGCAGGTCTTGAGGCTGACTTCCAGGGCATGTGTCGATGCGAGACCTCGAAAAGCAGCATTGTCTATGTCCACCAATCGCCTTATCTGTTCCAGGGCACAGTGCGCTCGAATGCGAATTATGGCCTGAGAGCTCGCGGTGTTAGCGGTCGAAACGCACAAAAGTTGGTTGACGATCAGCTCGAGCAACTCGGCATTGCGTACCTTCGAGACCGCTCGATCGGCGGATTGTCTGGTGGTGAGATCCGCCGCGTTGCCCTCGCGCGAGCGCTTGTTCTTAAACCCAAAGTGTTGTTGCTCGACGAGCCATTCGCGGACTTGGATGATTCCAGTACCGAGCTTGTCAGCGAGGCACTCAACAAGCTTACCGAAACGGCAGTGCTCATCGCGTCGCCGATAGCGCTGCCAGCTGAAGCGGCGATCACGCGGACAGTTCAGTTAATGGGTGCGGCCAGGGCGACTTGATTTGTCGAGTCGGTGTGGACAAACTTCTGCAAGCATGCAATGGATTCTTGAAGTAGCTGCCGTCGCCAGACGGTGGACACCACGCTCCGGCGAGCGTAGCTGCTCAGAGTTCTTTTTGATCATGCACTAACGTTGACATTGCATTCACCACAATGAGGATTCGCCATGAAGTGCTTGTTCAAGACGGTCGTATTTGGGTTGTTGCTGATTGTGAGTAGCGAGTTGCTCGCTGCAAATGGCTGGAAGGCTGGCGTTGCCAAAGCCATCATTACACCCAAAGATCCGGTTTGGATGGCTGGTTACGGCGGCCGCACTCGCCCAGCTGATAGCAAGGTTCACGACATTTGGATCAAGGTGGTGGCCATCGAAGATGCCCCGGGTCATCGTGCGGTGATTATGTCGTCTGACACGTTGGGGATTTCTCGAACGATCTACGACAACGTTTGCGAGTCGCTCAAGAAGAAACACAACCTGGATCGATCGCAGATCATGCTCAATAGCTCGCACACTCACTGCGGGCCCGTGCTGCGTGGAGCCCTGTACGATGCGTATCCGCTGACGCCGAAGGAAATCGCGAGGATCAACGATTACTCGGACTGGTTCGAGAGAACCGTTGTCGACACCGTTAGCAGCGCGCTGAAGAAGTTGGCTCCGGCTAGCATTGAAGTTGGTCACGGTTCGGCCACCTTCGCCGTCAATCGCCGCAACAATCGTGAAGCAGAGGTCCCCAACATTCGCCAACGCGGCGAGAAACTGAAGGGGCCGATCGATCATGCCGTGCCGGTTTTGGCGGTCAAAGATGCTGACGGAACAATGATTGCCATCGTCTTCGGGTATGCTTGCCACAACACAACGTTGGGCTTTTATAACTGGTGCGGTGATTACGCGGGCTTTGCTCAATACGCGCTGGAAAAGAAATATCCCAAGGCGGCGGCCATGTTTTACATGGGCTGTGGTGCCGATCAAAATCCGTTGCCTCGACGAACGATGGAGTTGTGCCAAGGTTATGGCGAGCGGCTCGCAAAGGCTGTCGATGCTGTTCTTTCCAAGCCGATGAAATCGATGTCCGCCAAGTTAGAAACGCGCCATTCGTTCTTGACGCTGAACTACGGAGCCGAGCCGACCGAAGTGGAGCTGACCAAGATGGCCGGCGACGGCAACTATCGCCAACGATGGGCCGCTCGGTTGCTGAAGCAAAAGAAAGCCGGCAAACCCTTCGAGCGAACATACCGTTATCCGTTGCAAGCTTGGCAAATCGGCGGCGAGCAATTGTGGATCACGATGGGCGGAGAAGTCGTGGTCGATTACGTCTTGGGCATCAAAAAACATCACGGCGCCAACACATGGGTGGCCGGATATTGCAACGACGTCATGGCTTATATTCCGTCCTTGCGAGTCCTCGAGGAAGGTGGCTACGAGGGCAACACATCAATGATGGTCTACGGCGTTCCCGCTCATCGCTGGGCACCGGATGTTGAGACTTTGATTGCCGATGAGATTGACAAGTTGGTCAAGAGTTTAGGGCAAACCGGCAAGTGATTGTGATTATCCGATGTGTTAGCGTTTGACGTTATTAATGAATTGCGTTAACGTGGACATATGATCCGATGATTTCGCAACCAGCAGACGGAAAACATCTTTCGGCGCGAGCGTGTTGAAACGTTCTCACAAGATGTTCAACGAGCCGCGTTGCGCAAGCTCTTGATTCTTAATGCCGCGGAATCACTTGACGACTTGCGTGTTCCGCCAGGCAACCGACTTGAAAAGCTCAAAGGCGACTGCAAGGGTCAATACAGTATCCGTGTCAACAACCAATGGCGAGTCTGCTTCGTTTGGTCGGGCGTCGATGCCTATGAGGTCGAGATCACGGACTACCACTAGGAATTACCGATGGCAGCAAGAAAACTCGCACCGGTTCATCCCGGAGAAATACTACTGTTAGAGTTCTTGGAACCTCTTGGCATAAGTCAGTATCGCCTTGCAAAGGATATCAGTGTACCACCGCGTCGAATCAACGAAATCGTCAAAGGTGCTCGATCAATCACAGCGAACACAGCTTTGCGGCTTGCGAGATACTTTGCTACGTCCGAGCAGTTTTGGCTGAATCTTCAATCGCACTATGATTTGGAAGTGGAACGCGATCGTTTTGGGACTTCACTAAAGGAAGAAGTCCAAACTTTCGCCGATGCCAACTGAAATCACTGAGCGGCCTCTTCTTCGTTTCCTGACTACTTTTCTTCCGGGTGGTTCATCATCGCTTCAGCTTGTTTGACATAATCGGTGGCTAACCGGTCGCCTCGGTAGAGCGTTGTGATGCTGGTCAGGATTTGATGGGCTTGTGCTTGTGCGGCTTCGCGTTTTTCCTCGTCTTCGGTTTGCAGCAGTTGTTGAGCGCGTTCCAACAGCGGTTTGAGGAATGTCTCTAGCCGCTCGGCTCGGTCTTTTCGTAGTCGTTCCAGGTGGAGCTTGGCTCGGCGGTGTTCGCCCTTGTATTGCTCATCGTCTTTGATCAGAACAAGCAGCGCTTCCAAAGTCTTCTCGGCACGGATGACATCGCCGAGTCGTTGGTAATGGCGTGCCAGCTCAAGCAGCCTGATGGATTCCGAGTTGCCGGCGGTCAGGCTGTCCATGTCGGTTGAGTCCGCTGGATCTTGAAACCAAAGGATGCCGCCGATAATCAGAAACACCAAGCAGCCGACCAAGAACCACGTGTTGTTGAAGATGCTGGGGAGTACGGTTTCTTGGTTGGCGCGCTCGATTTCCATCTTCATCAAGTCACGCATTAACGTGCCTTGACCGGGGCCTCCCGCCGTTGATGAACCCCTGGCACCGGCTGTGGCCGTGGTTCTCATCAACGAAACTTCTGAGTCTTCAGCGGGTTCGGGTTCGTCTTCGATGGGAAGGCCGGCCGCGGTTTCCTCGGACCCCGCTCGCTCGATGCGCTTCAGGACTTCTTGCAGCCGGAGCGAGAGTACATATGCGTCCGGAAAGCGGTCTTCAGGTTTCTTCGAGAGAAGCTTGCAAACGATATCCTCGAGCCATTGAGGAATGTCGGGCACGTATCTGCTGGGCTTATCAAATTGCCCGTAGCGATGCTTTTGCACCAAGTCCAAGGTGGTCTTGCCAACGAATGGGGGGCGCCCGCAGATCATCGTGTACATCACAGCGCCGAGCGAATACAGATCGCTTTGCTTATTGGTTCGCTTGCCTTGAGCTTGCTCGGGCGACATGTATTCCGCGGTTCCAATGATGCCGCCGGTCGCGGTCAGCTTGTTGGTCGCGAACAATTGGGCGACGCCGAAATCCGTCAACTTCAACATGCCGTCCGTCGCCACCAGCAAATTGGACGGTTTCAAATCGCGGTGAATGATGCCCGCATTGTGAGCCGCCTTAAGAGCGCTGCAAATCTGAATGGCGTATTGAATTACGTCTTCCCACGGCAGCCGTTTCTCGCGGCGGATGCGATCGGTGACGGTTTCTCCTTCAACGTACTCCATGGCATAGTAGTACGTCTCGTCAGAGACACCGTCTTCGTAGAGTTCCACGACGTGAGGGTTTTTGAGTTTTCGCAGCGACTCGATTTCTCTCGTAAAACGCTCGACGAAACCGGGTTCTCGGGCTAAAGAAGACGGCAAGACTTTGACGGCCGCTTGCTTTCCCGATTCTTTGTGCCGGCCCAAGTACACCGTACCCATTCCGCCAGCACCAATACGCCGCTCAATTTCATAGGGTCCGATTTCTTTTGGAGTCCCGTTTGTCTCTAATGTCATCTGTTGACTCCAAGGAGCACGCTCCGCGTGTTTGTTCTGGACAATTGTTGGCTGATTCGGAACGGATGGTAGGTTGTTTAACTCGTAGCCGTAGGCGAGATGATGATAAGCCTCGTCTGCGGCTACGGGTTAAACGATTTTGTCGAAGTAACGATGCATTGGCGCGGCCGCACTTCGTTGAGTTTACGTGGGTTTGAGAAACGCGGTCAATTCGATTGCGGACATCCGCGATTTCAAACTGACATACGAGTGAAAACTCGAAAATCATGGAATCAACACGCGAGGCGTGCGTGATATGTTTGGCGAACAACAGAGGTGGTTGAAATACCTTGCCGTTTTGATGGTGGTTTTGCTGCCAATTTCGGCGCATTGGATTTACACGCATTGGACCCGACTGCCCGATACGATTCGAATCGCGGCGGGATCAGAAGGCGGTCTCTATTTGCCCATCGCCCAGGACCTTGCCAAGGATTTGAGGGCCAAGGGAGTCAAGGTCGAAGTTGTCGAGACGACTGGTTCGCTGCAAAACCTGAAGATGCTCAAGGACAACAAGGTAGAATTCGCACTGTACCAATCCGGTACGGCTTCTCGTTTCGACGAGCTGCAATCGAAGGTGGTCGATGGTGAATCGTCCATTCGATTTATAGCGAATCTCTTTCCAGAAAAGGTGCATTTAGTTTCGCGTTTCGACGTGCGGATACAGTCTATCGCGGACCTTAGCGACAAGAATGTCGCCGTGGGTGAAGTGGATTCGGGTGATTACGCGATGGCCATGTGGTTGTTTCAGAAATTCGGCATCAAGTTGGCCAAGGAAAGAATCCATGCTTTGAAATTTGCCGACTTGCCAAAGGCGTTTGCTGAGAAACGCATTGATGCCGCCATCTTAACGGTTGGCAGCCGAGCACCAATTCTTATGCAGCTGTTCTCCAGCAGCGACCAGATTCTGTTGCCGATTTTGCAGGCTGATGCGTTGACGCAGCACGACGTCGTCTTGTCGACAACCGTGATTCCCACTGGCCTTTATCGACCCACGGATGGTGGGGCTCCTGGAACTGATATTCAATCCATTGCCTTAAACGCTCAATTGCTTTGCCGTGATGATGTTTCCACGACCCTTGGAGAAACGGTCACGAATCTGGTCGTTAACCAAGCCTTCGCGCGACGCAATCAATTGAAAGAATTGTTCGAAGGCGGACGAGACTTCGCGCAGAGGAAGCCAGAATTCGAATTACATCCTGGTGCACGGTCCGTCTTTGAGCCCGAAATTCGTCCGCTGCTCAACCCCGACTTCGTCGAGGCTACCGAGGGTATGCGATCCTTTGTGGTATCGATTTTGATTGCCGCGTTCTTGTGCTTCCGCTGGTGGAAGAACCGTATCGAAAAAGCTCAAGAGCATCGTTTAGACCGTTACATCCGCGACCTACTCGAAATCGAAAGACGGCAGCTTGGCTTGGACGGGCCCGACCGAAATCTCGACGATGTGGACGCGCTGCAGGACTTGTTGGACGAGGTAACAAAGCTTCGGCAAAATGCGTTGGAAGACTTTTCCGCTCATGAACTGAATGATGATCGAGCCGCTGATTGTTTCCTGGAAATGTGTCACGCTCTGTCCGACAAGATCAACGCAAAGATGACTAGGCTAAGATTCGACGAGAAGATTGAAGAGTTCATCGAGCTAACACAAAAGAAAACTGATGACTGATCACTTGGAAATCCACGAGGCGTCGTTTGAGGAACGCAAGCAGATTTACGCGAACGTCTTCGACTTCTGGCAATGGGCCGACACGGTTGAAGAACACGTCGAGATGCGGATGGAATCGGTTCAACATCAGCGAGCACGTTGGTATGCAGGTTACTTGGACGGAGAGCTTGTCAGTTCACTTGGTGCCTATCCCATCGACTTTTCGTTCAACGGCGAGTGTGTTCCCGGTATCTCCATCGGTTCCGTGCATACCTTGGAAGCTTATCGTGGCCGAGGACTTGTGCCGCAATTGATGCGTCGGGTCGAGGAACTCGAAGTCGACAACGGCGCTCGGTTGTCAATGTTGTACTCGGACATCTCTCCTGGCTACTACGCTCGTCTAGGTTATCAACGATGTCCGTCTTGGTATGTGTGGCTGGATGTCGAGAACTTGGCGGATGCTGAGACAGAATTCGAGTTAGAAGAGTTCATGGTTGCCGATCAGTTGGATGAAGTAAAGCAGCGTTACGAGTATTATCTCAACACGGACTTCGCGATTGCTCGAAGCGACGACTATTGGCAATACGTGTTGAACAAGAGTGAGGACGATATCTACTGCTGGGTGTCTTTTCGCGGCTCCCGATTAGGTTACGTCGTCGCTGGTGCAGCTGACGGTGACTTGATTGTTCGCGACTATGCAGTTTCTGGTGGTAGTGGCGTGGTTACCGATTGCTTGCCTGAACTGGCAAAGATAGCGGCTCAGAGCGAGCTGAAATGTGTCGGTGGTTGGTTGGCCGCGCCGGCAACGTTGCCATCGACGTTTCGAATGGAAGCACGTTCGGCGGAAATCACGATGATCAAGCATTTGCAGGACGCGGAATTGATCACTGAACAACATCGAGTAGCGTGCGCTGAAATGCGCGAGATCGATCACGTGTGAGGTCCCTCGCTACATGCTGGGTTTGTACATAATTTGAAAGTAAGAATGTCATGCAACTAGGATTCGTTAGTGCCATCTTGCCCGAATTGTCGCTTGAAGAATTGATGACTATTGCCGCTGAGATCGGCTATGACTGTGTCGAGGTTATGTGTTGGCCGCCAAGTAAAGCGGAGCGGCGCTATGCCGGAGTCACTCACATTAACACGATTGGCTTCGATGACGCGCAAGCAGCCGAGGTGCATGCCATCTGTGAACGAACGGGCGTTGCCATCAGTGGCCTTGGTTTCTATCCCAACCCATTGGACCCCGATCCCGAGGTCTCCGGACCATCGGTCGAGCACATTCGAAGTGTGATCGCCGCCTGTAAGATCCTTGGTATTCCCCAGATGAACACGTTCGTGGGCCGCGATTGGAAAAAGTCCATCGACGACAACTGGCCACGATTTGTGGAGACATGGAAGCCGTTGGTTGCGTTTGCGGGTGAAAACGGTGTTCGCATCGGTATCGAGAATTGTCCTATGTCATTTACTAACGATGAATGGCCGGGGGGCAAGAATCTCGCAAACAGCCCGTCGGTTTGGCGGAGAATGTATGATGAGATTCCTGATGAGAACTTTGGTTTGAACTACGATCCCTCACACATGATCTGGCAGCAGATGGACTATCTGCAGCCGTTAACGGATTTTGCCAGTCGCATGTTTCACGTGCATGCCAAAGACGTTCGCTTGGATCAAGACCGACTGGATGATGTGGGTATCTTGGCGACACCGCACGAGTACCACACCCCGAAACTACCAGGCATGGGCGACGTGAATTGGGGGCAGTTCTTCTCGATTCTGACGGACAGTGGTTATGACGGTCCGGTGTGTGTCGAGGTTGAAGATCGGGCCTACGAAGGCTCGCTGGGAGCGCGCAAAGCGGCACTTGTGCAAAGCCATACGTTTTTGAGAAATTACTGCCCGTGAGTTTGCGGTGGAGCAATCCGCAGGAAGATTAAGCGCGGCGGTTGCCGATCGCGCCAAGGGATTGAATCTCTTTGACGTCCATGCTTTGGCCGACGAAACGGATTTCGATCTCTTGTTGAAGCTGCGCCAAGTTGAAGCCTTCAGTAATGAAGACCACTTCTTTGGTCTTGCAGTGATTCAACTCGTCGGCGCCGGTGACGACTTTGACGAGCCACGCGTAGACTTCCATCGTGGACCTCGTGTTGAGATTTCCGATAAGGGAACCGTTTCGGAAAAGGAAGCTCGCAATCAAACACGAACTTCACCGGTCGGGACTTCCAGACCGGTAAGGAAATGTGCGGCGCAAATCGCGGCTTGGCAACGCTCGCCTGAAAGCTTCGACGGAAAAGCCACTGTCTAATCCACACAACCGGTCGAAGTATCGCAACCGGAACTCGGCAGGCGAAATGACCAATGTCCAAGCACCAATGACCAATGGAAGACTCCGAATCAGAATCTTCCTTTGGTCATTGGACATTGAAAAATTGGTCATTTCTTTCGCGTCTCTTACCAAGATTGACTGAAACGTAATCTATTCGATTTCGTTGCAACCATTGTCTTGAGCAACGCAGATTAGAGTCTCGCGACGTTCCTCGTATTTCTGTTGGGAATCCACTGATCGTTGGACGATTGAAAGATTGAATCTCTCCGAATCCATTTTGGATTCACAATCCTTCCCCGGGAATCTTCTCCCATCTAAAACTCTCGCCCCCTTCTTGAGCGTGCCGTGGCTACCGCGGTCAGCAATCTTTCCACGCAACAGTTTAGTTTCATTCCTCGGTCCGTGTTGTCGCACTGAATGATCAATCATTGTGCGCACTTCGCGTGTTCGTTCAGGTTAGGACTCGTCCTCAATGGCGATTCCGCGGCGACAGAACGTTCAGCCTTTGGCTGCGCAGGGTTCGAGCGACCGATCGGGCCATTTTTGACAAGGGTAATGCACCATCATTCGTCAACATTCGTTTCTTGCGCTGATTTGTACAGACGCACTCACAGCATCCGTCGTTGACTGTCGTACCAGCCGATGTCATCACTGCCATGCAAGTTCATCCACCGCATCACGCGGCGATCGAAACTTACGATGTCTATTCCTCTCCGATTGTGGCGGAACCGCAAGTCGTCGTGCCGCCTCAAGCACCTGCCGTCTTGCCCATCGACGAGCCAGCACCGCCACCTGCTAAGCCAATGCCAAAAGGAGCGGCCTTCCCCGCCGCGCCAGCCGAAGCCGGTGTGGCTGATGCAGCCCAGCTTCCGCCTCCGCTACCGGGAATCTCGAGCGAAAGCGACCGCATATCGTTTGACGAGTTCACACCGTGTTCTCTGAACTAGTCAGATAAGAGTCTACGGGTGAGACACAAGAAGAGCCCAGCATCAACCGATGCTGGGCTCTTTGTTTTCGCCCGTTCACTCCAAAAAATCGTCAGGATTCAGCTCTCGTTGCGCCGTGTGACGAACGGTCAGGACTACCAGTCGACGGCTACCGCTATGTCACGCTCAGCGTACCACCCCATAGCGGCGTCGAGCTCTCGTTTGGCCTCAGCGGTTAGCTTGACGATGTAATCCATTAACCAGCTTTGATATCGAATTTGGCACGAAGCTCGGTGTCCACTTCATCCACGGACTGCATGCGTCCAGCGTCGGCATCAACAACTCCCCGACGAATCGAAGCGAGGTCTTCAGACTGTTGTTGAGCAGTCCAGTTTTTGGCGAGTTGAAGGACAGAGTCCGCTTCACCGTCATTGAAATGCTCGGTTGCGTATTGAGTGAAGCGTTCGAGCTCTTCGTGTGTCACAGCCATATGAGATCTCCATGTACGACCCTCTACACAAGAATACCACGGCACGACGTGACGGGTCAAAAGTTCAAGACTAAATTGCCATCCGTTTCAAACCGAAGACACGAGCTAGCACAAGTACGATCATGGCCGCTGCGATGATGATCAACGATGCGGAGACGGCACCTTCTAAATGGCCCGTGCTGAATTCAAGAAACACGGTTGTGGGCAAGACCTCGGTTCGTAACCGAGTCGCTCCGGAAAAGATCAGGATGGGGCCGAACTCGCCCAAAGATCGCGCCCACGCAAGCGTGCCGGCGGCAAGCAGTCCTCGACGACATTGAGGAAAGACAACGAACCAAAATGCTTGCCCCCGGTTACAGCCAAGGGTTAATGCGACATGTTCGTACCGCTTATGAATCTGATCAAAGGTGACTCGCATCGTTCTGACAGCGAAGGCGCAGGCTACCATGAACTGAGCCAAAATCACGCTGGGGATCTCGTAGGTTACTGGGATCGTTAACGTGGGCTTCCAATTCTCGATGCGTTTTTCCTGACGGCGGCGAACGTTGAGGTTGATTGTCCACAACGTTGGCTCGCGCTGATATGCGGTTTCCAATGACGTCACTTCTTCCCGCAACGCGGTCACTTGTTGTTGCTGGCGCTTCAATTCGCTTTGGACTTCGTTCAGACTGCCGCCGTCTTTGGCCAACTGTTTTAAGGTATCGATCTCGTGTTGTAGATCATCGATCTCGGACTGATTGGACAGCATGCCCGAGTGGACTTGTTCAAGCTGCCGTTCGATGGCCGGCATCTTGTCCAAGGCTTCTTTCGAATTCCACTGAGATCGCAGTTCGTTCAATGATTGGCGGACGGCTTCCAAGTCGTCACGGACTTTGGCGCGTTGGCGGTTGAAATTAAACAGCCGTTCTAACTTAGCAACTTCTTGTTCTTGCTCGCTCAGTTGTTCTTTGAGCTTATCGATCTTTGCCTGTTTCTTCTTCGGCTGCGCTGTGTAAGTCAAATCGGCGCCGCTGGGAAAATCGTTATCTGTGTCCTCGGCAAGAGGCGCAGTGACGCGATATTCACCGGTCTCGCGACCGTCGTCGCCAAGAATGGGTTTGACGGAGTAATCATTGAGGTCAGCCTCAGAGTCGCTCGACTCCCATAAGGACAAGAATTCACGCTGTGTTCCGGTAAACTCGAACTCGGCCCGGTAGACGTCCGAGCCACTCGTGATCGGACTTTGGTCGCAGTACGTCAAACTGGTGTTGGCAACCGCGCTATCGCCAGGCATTTGAGCCCACGCAGGAAGGCTCGGAAGCAAGTGTGAATGGTTGAGTAGCGAAAAGAAGATCAGCAAGCTAATCGAGACGCCCGTGATTTGAACTCGATTCAGTTTCTGCTTTGGCAAGAAAAACGCAGCAGCGCCAATTGCCGAAAACAGCGCGAACCACAGCATGGCAATCAAATGATCGCCCAGCCACTGTTCGAACGCGTGAATCGCTGACTCAATCCCCAAAGCGGCCGAACTGCTGAAGAGAATCAACAGGCAGAGCCCGACGACTAACGGAGGCAGCACGATTGGAATGTCGAGGACTGCGTCCACGAATGACTTGCCATAGAACTGGTAGCGAGACATCAGGTAGCCAATTGGCACAGCGACCCAAAGCGATAAGATCGTCGACAACGCGCAGGACAAAAGACTGAGCCGGAGTGAATAACGAACTTCGGGTCGAGCCAGGAATGAGAAGAACTCGCCGACCGTCGTATAGGTCGACTCGGCAACCAACATGGCCACGATCATGGCGATGTAGAAGCCGCCGATTAGGAAGAAGCACAAATAGAAGGGCACATCCGATTTCGCCTTGAATTCATTGTTTGACGAAATCGGGTCGCTCATGAAATGTCCGTTGATTTTTCTTATTTATGTTGATCGCAACCCGAAGCGTGAGCGAGGGACGCTCACACGTCTTCGCAAGCGATAAGTCTTATTGCGAACGTGTGAGCGTCCCTCGCTCACGCTTCGGGTTGCGATGCTATTGCACCACCAAGGATGGTTATCGATTCACCTACGGGTTAAACGAGCGTGCTCACTCAGTTTGCCGACGGCAACGGAACTCGCCAACCGAAGCCATGTGATAAGAAACGCTCCCGCGACTCAGCGGAAGTGATCGCTTCGACCAAGCGTTGGGCCAAGTATGGATGCTTGGATGCTTTGTTCACAGCGATCGGTTGCACTGCTTTCGGATTGCCTGTGCGGATCGGGATAATCTCGAGCTTTTCGGAAATCGATGCCACGTTGGCTTTGTAAACGATGGCCGCGTCTAGCCCGTTGGCGAGAACTTGATTGACCAGCATATCGGCGGTCGGCGTTTGTACTCGGACGTTGCCTTGAACGGCTTCATAGAGGTTTGAGTCGTCAAGCTTGATTTGGAGAAAGAGCTTCTTCGTCAGCTCACCGAGTGCACTTTGTTCGGCATTGGCGACACCGACTTTGAGGTCAGCTTTCGTCAGTTCTTTGACGTCCTTGACCCTCATCGGATTTCCCTTTTGGACAATGACGACCATGTCGGTGTCCGAGATAGTCAGCGGCGGCCGAAAGTCTGATTGGACGTCGTCCATAAAGGAAGCGTCGCAGGCAAAGTACGCGTCGGGTGGCTGATTTTCATTGCCTTTGATCATGGCGACTAAAATTCCACAGCCGTTATAAATCGTTTTGACGCTGACACCCTCACGTTGTTTGAACGCTTTGACTGTGTCTTCAATGGCCAGTCGATTGACGCCGCCGCTATAGAGAACCAGCTCGGGCGATTCGGACCATTCATCGCCACCGATGTTTTCGATTCCGAATTGAGTGAAGTATTGTTGGCCTTTGGAAGGCGCCGACATAAAGCGGCAAAATCGCAGAGCCGCAACGGATTCTTTGCACCACTTGAGCACTCCGACGGTGACTTGTTTGGTAGCCGCATCGAACTCTGGCACATGGATCATCGTCAACTCGTCACTGTGTAGGTTGACTTGAGAGTCCCAAATCACGGCCGCATCGACGGATTTCAATTTCACGGCACTTGTCAGTTCATTGACGGTTGGCTTGAAGACCTTGCAGGCAGTTGAGATTTCTTCCCACTTGCCCATCTTGGTCAGGATCTTCTTCGTCGCCTTTCCCACAGAGGCCGCGTCGGGATTGGCCAAGCCGAAGTTCACTTCCGGCTTGAGCAAATCGTCGAGGCCCTTGATTCCTTTGTCGTTGTCTTTGTGGATCGCAATGACTGGTCGAAGTCGGCCAACAGGCACAGCTTCGTGTAACAACTTCTTTTGGCGAGCGATTTCGATGTAACTGGTGTCGGCGGCCAAATACAAATCGCCTGTTTCGGCAATTTGCAAGTTATTCAGCAGCGTCCCTGATCCGCCGTATTGCAATTGTATCTCGACGCCAAACTCTTCTTCGTATGCCTTCGCCGCGGCCTCGACAGGCAGCTTGATGCCGGCGGCGCAGTACATGACCAGCTTTTTGGTGGAAGTCGAATCTGTTGGCTGAACGGGGGCATCCGGTTTCGGATTGTCTGTCCCGTTACCAGCAGGTTGCACTTCAGTTGGTGCATCGCCGCCAGAGGAAAGTAAGAAGATCAGTCCCGCCACTGCGACTAGCGAGACGACAGCTACCAAGAGCCCATTGTTTGCACTGCCAAGACGTCGACTCATTCTGAGTCTCCAATTTACAAGTTCGCAATCAAGATTCTTTATGCGTCAGCCAGTATACTGACGCGCTGAATTCAATTCGAGTGACTCGTCATCGGATCGATTCGACTCTCCCTCACGAACGGGGCTCACGTCATGAATCCATCTCGCCTTGAAGAAATCCTGAGCACGTTTCCAACTCGACGGATAGCTGTCATTGGTGACTTCTTCTTGGACAAGTATTTGGATGTTGACCCGGCTTTGGTCGAACCGAGTCTCGAGACGGGCTTGGACGCGCATCAAGTTTCTCAGGTGAGATGTTTCGCTGGTGTTGCTGGCACCGTCATCAATAACTTGTCTGCTCTTGGCATCGGCCAGTTGCATGTTATCGGGGCCATTGGCGATGATGGCGAGGCGTACGAGTTGAGGAAGTGTTTAGAGGCCACCGATTGCCAAGTCGATCGGTTGTTGTCTTTCGACGAGTTGATGACACCAACGTACCTGAAGCCGCGTGATATGACAGACGCCAGCTTGCAGGGCGAGCATTCTCGCTACGACACCAAGAACCGAAGGCCGACACCATCACAAGTTGTTGAGGCTGTCGTCAGTGCAATGGACGAGTTGCTCGGTGATATAGACGCTTTGATCGTAGCGGACCAAGTTGAGGAAGCGGAATGTGGCATCATTACGTCTGCTGTTCGCGAGACGCTGGCCACTCGAGCCACTCAATTTGACAGCGTAATCTTCTGGGTCGACTCGCGCCGGTTTATCCGCGAGTTTCGCAACGTCATCATCAAGCCGAATCAGTTTGAGACGGTTGGGCGCGCGAACCCGTCGCCTGATGAACGCGTTGACTTGGAACATTTGCAGCGCGAGCTTTCTGCGCTCAGGCAACTAACGAACGCTCCCGTGTTCGTGACGATGGGTGAACGAGGCATGCTTGTCAGCGATCCAGCGCCGCAACGAATTCCGACGGTGTCAGTTTCCGAACCACTCGACACAACAGGAGCTGGCGATAGTACGACAGCGGGCTGCGTCGCGGCGTTGACAGCAGGAGCTTCGCTTGAAGAAGCAGCATTGATCGGCAACCTAGTCGCTTCGATCACGATTCAGCAGTTGGCGACGACGGGAACGGCGAAGCCAGAACAAGTTGTTGCACGCTTGACCGAGTGGCATCATCGAATCGTTTAGCTTGAGTTTCGCTACACAGAAGGCGAACTCTTTCCGGTCCACCAATCTGGTTCTTCGAAGAATGTGGAGATAGGACAGTTGAAGCCTTCCAGCAGCGGTCGATCTAATCGCTCGCAAGTCCACGTAGGTCGCGCGGTCAGCGTCTCGCTTTCCGATAAGCTAAAGCGCTCGCCGTTGGAGTGAATGCAGTTTACGCTGCGTTGTCCGACGTCGATGATCCAAACCAGTTCAGTCCCCAAAGCCTGATATTCATCGACGCGCTGCTGCATGCTCTTCTGGCGGTCTGGGGTCGAGGCTAACTCGATCACGATGGCTGGGATTCGGAAGCTGACGATTTCGTCCATCTCTCCGAACTGTGGACCGTCGACGAAAAAACATGCGGCCGGGCTGCGGACGGTGTCGGGATTGCGAGCGACTGAGACCGCCAGCTCGAAGCAGAAGTATCCTTGCCGGTTGATTTCGAGGGCCGATGCCAGCGTTTTTGATAAATTCAGTAGCGTGCGACCGTGGGCATCATTGGGCGGATGCAAGGTCACAATGCGGCCCTTGACCAGTTCGACCCAGCGTCCAGCGTTGGGAAGATCGAACTTGCGGTCTGCGAATTCTTCAGCGGTAAGCAACTCGTCGGACATGACGAAGATTGTAGCAGTTTACTCGCCCGCTGGCAGTCGCTCGACGACATGTGGGATCAGCTGTGCCAACTTCGCGCCGCCTCGACCGGCAACTTCGATGATCGTACTGACGTCGGCAGGTTCCAATGCGTCGGGCAAGCACATGTCGGTCACGACAGAGAAGCCAAGCACCTTGATTCCCGCGTGTGCTGCAACGATCGTTTCAGGAACGGTCGACATGCCCACCACGTCGGCTCCCATGTTTCGCAGCATGCGATATTCCGCGCGAGTCTCTAAGTTGGGACCGCTAACAGCAACGAACACACCTTTCTGGCAATCGATGCCCAGTTTAAGTGCCGATTGATGGGCCAACTCGACAAGCTCGCGATTAAACGGTTCTGACATGTCCGGAAAACGCGGGCCTAAAGAATCGTCGTTGATACCACGCAGCGGATTGTCGGGCATCATATTGATGTGATCCTCGATGATCACAACTTGGGCTAACGAAAGTTGGTGGTTCATGCCACCGGCGGCGTTGGTGATGATCAGCGTATCGACCCCCAAAGCCTTCATGACTCGCACAGGAAACGTGACTTCCTGCATCGAGTAGCCTTCGTAGTAATGAAAGCGGCCTTCCATCGCGATGGTCGTAACACCGCGCAGGGTGCCACAAACCAGCTGTCCAGTGTGAGACTCGACAGTGGAAACCGGAAAATTGGGAATATCACCGTAAGGAATGGCAACAGTGTTTTCGATTTGGTCGGCTAGACCACCTAAGCCGGTTCCCAAAATCAAGCCTGCACGAGGCGCACCGTCCCATTTCGATCGAATGAAGTTAATGGCTTCATCGATCTTTTTTGACAAGCCAAGCATGAGTGCTCCTTTCCTGCCAGAAGCCCTGTGCGCTTCAACCAAACCAAGATTACATGGCTCGAGCGAAAGCCAGATGCTTCGAAAAGGTAGGAAACAACATACTGCAAATTGCATCGTACTCAAATGGAACAGAGAGTCACCTGGGAAATTCCTAGGGTGTTCCCTAATCCACGGCCGTTTATGTCTTTTGCAGCATGACGGCGGCGATGTTCGCACGGAACATTTTCACGCGTCACAACCCTATGCGCGTTGGCCGAGAATGCATCCACAAGGTTCGCTCGCAAATCGGCGTTCCTTGAGATGCGTTGGAGATTAGGACTGACCGTTTTATTGAGCGACGACATCAATCGAAGTCGTCGTCGCCATCTCCGTAGTCATCGTCGTCGAAGTCGTCGTCGAAGTCGTCGTCTTCTTCGTCGTCGAAGTCGTCGTCTTCGTCCTCGTCGAAATCTTCTTCGTCGAAGTCGTCGTCCTCGTCGTCGAACTCATCGTCGTCATCGCTGAATTCGTCGTCGTCTTCCATTGAAAATGGTGCTAGCTTGCTGGGACAGTCGTCTAGCGCAACCATTGGTTGATTGTTCAGGATACTTTCGGTTTCTTTCGTTGCCGAATTGCCGAAAAGTGGTTCGGAAAACACACGCGGAGCGTGGGCAGTTGCAGTCACATTCGCGTCGCTCATCTCCAGTTCTTCCAATTGCGTGCCAATGCTAGTCATCTCATTCAACCCTCAGTTCCTTAAGCGAAGGTCTACGAAACAATATCGATTCCTCTAGACTTCCGATTTCATCTAGTTAATCAGAAGCAGTTATTTGCGGAACCAATATTATTATTCGCGACCTTTGTCAAGCATCTTGCAGAGTCGACAACTGATTGTTTTTGCGGACACGGACTTCGGCTCACTACGGGACAGGCGTTTTGACTTGCTGGTGTCTTGCGTTCGACTATGATTTCCGAGCGTTTTAATTGGATACCTCGTTCATTTCACGAAGCCAATGTCCGATTCTCAACATCGACTGCGATTCGAAGGCCCCACGTTTTGGGTCACTCATCGAAACCGTGAATTCGGTCCGTTCGACTATGAATGGAGCAAGGATTTCAGCGGCATTGAATTCGTTTACTGTGGCGAGAAGTTCGGCGAGTACTGCAGCTGTGAAGAAATCTACGCCGACCTAAAACGCTTCCGTCTACCAATGCGCGTCGTCGAGGTCACCAGTGTTGTGATGGGAAGCGTTTTGTTTGGTCTGTTGAACGGATTGAGTGACCACGAGAAACGCGGTTACCTAATCGATCAGTTGCAGCAGCATGGGATGGAGCGGTTCGCGAACGGTATCTCCTATTCGAGTTAGGTATGGACCAAGCAGAGAGACTCTTGCGAAAGGCACTGGCCTTGCATCAATCGGGTGCATGGGCTGAAGCGAGAGACTTGTACATGCAGGTTCTCCAACTCGATCCCGATCACGCGGGCGCACTTCAATTATTGGGCGGGTTGATGCTGCAATGCGGCGACTTGCCAACAGCGATCGACTGTTTGAGCCGTGCGGTTGATATCGCTCCGCACGTTGCCCCTTTTCATGAGAACTTGGGCGTCGCTCTACGAACAGCGCAGCGACCAACGGAAGCCGTTGATTGTTTGTTACAGGCGTTGGCTTTGGAGCCTCGCAGTCATTCCGCCCACAGCAACTTGGGCGGGGCGCTGTGTGATTTGGGCAAGCTTGAAGAGGCCGTCGCCGCATATCAGAACGCCATACAACTTTCGGCGAAAGATGCCGAGTACCATCTGAATTTGGGCTTGGTCTATAGCAAGTTGAAAGAATACGAAAAGGCCGAGGCATCGATGCGTCGCGCCTTACAACTTCTCCCGAAGGACTCATGGACGCTTCAATCGTTGGGCGGTTTGCTTTGCGAAATGGATCGCCCTGAAGAGGCTTTGCGGTATTTGGGGCGAGTGAATCGCAATCCAGAATCGTTGGTGACGACGGCGACTTGCCAGCTCGATCTGGGCGACACTCAGAAGGCGATCGAAGCGTTCGATGAGGCGGTCCGCGTGGCTCCCGGTTATTCCGAGGCGATTGCAGGCCGCGCGCTGGCGTTCCTTCATCAAGGTGACTTTGGACGCGGCTGGAAAGATTACGCGGCGCGCAAGCAAGTTTCGGCCGCGAAAGACAAGCGGCCGCGTTCCTTTGCCGAACCGGAATGGGATGGTGGACCGCTTCAAGATTTCTCGTTGATTGTTTACGCAGAACAAGGGATCGGCGAGGAGATTATGTTTGCGTCGTGCTTTCCCGATCTGTTCGACAAAGTCGACAAATGTTTGGTCGAGTGCGACGAGCGACTAATTCCCTTGTACGAGCGATCCTTTCCGACCGCTGAGTTCACACGTCGCGAGTTCCATCCCACTGAGTCCGACAACGTGCCGCGTGCAGACTTTCACACAGCCATCGGTGACTTGCCGAGATTCTTTCGTCCGCGCGAATCAGCGTTTCCCGATCGCGCCGGTTTCTTGAAGGCCGATGAAGAAGCCGTCGCCGAATGGCGAGATCGCACACTGTCGTTGGGCGGAGACTTCGTTGTCGGAATCAGTTGGCGCGGCGGGAAAGTTGCCAAGGTGCATCGTCGCAAGTCCACCACGCTCGACCAGTGGACAAAAGTCCTCTTCACCAAGAATGTGACTTTCGTGAATCTGCAATATGGAGACTGCCAACGCGAATTGCAGGAAGTCTACGATGAAACGGGAATTCGCATTCATCACTTCGACGAAGTCGACCCCTTGCAACAATTGGACGAATGGGCCGCGCTGGTTGCATCGTTGGACTTGGTGATCTCGACATCCAACGCAACCGTTCACATGGCCGGTGCATTGGGGACTCGAGTCTGGAACTTGCTGCCGGAGCCAGCAGAGTGGCGATGGATGTCGACTCGTGATGACAGTCCGTGGTATCCCTTGATGCAGCTCTTCCGACAATCAGAGCCAGGTGACTGGGATTCGGTGTTTGAAAGCGTGGCTGAAGAATTAGCCGTTAGTAGTTAGCGAGCTGGCGCTGCTTGTGTAGAATTCAGAAGCCCGGGCGAGAGGGGGATCGGAGTGAGCCGTCGCCGCTCCGGCAGCTAATTGCTAACCGCTAACCGCTAACCGCTAATCATGAAAATCTTCATCGGTTGGGATCCTCGCGAGGCAGAGTGTGCTGACGTGCTCGCCTATAGCTTGCGAAAGCACTCGTCGATCGAATTCGAGATCTCGTACCTGAAGCTCGAAGATCTCGAATTTGACCGACCGCACGATCCGTTGCAGTCGACCGAGTTCACTTACACGCGCTTTTTGGTTCCCTCGCTTTGTGGCTTTCAGGGCAAGGCCATTTTTATGGACTGCGACATGCTGTGCCTTGGCGACATCCGCGAGCTGGCCGAGTTGCCCATGGATGACTTGGCACTTCGAGTGGTCAAACATGATCACCGCCCGACCGAGACAACAAAAATGGATGGCCGGCCACAGACGGTTTATCCGCGTAAGAACTGGTCCAGTCTAATGCTGATGAATTGCGAGAAACTCGGAATCTGGACAAAACCTGTCGTTGAAACCGCGTCTGGAGCCTATTTGCATCGCTTCCAAGACATTCCGGACGAGCTGATCGGTGAGCTGCCCAAGACCTGGAACACGCTGGATTGGATGGACGAGTCCACCAAACTGATCCACTACACCAGTGGCGGCCCTTGGTTTCCCGAATGTGCCAATCACCCACACGCCAACATCTGGCGAGAAGCGAAACATGATTGGCTAAGACACTCAAAGTAACTGGACGTTGTCCGGCTCTTCGATTCGGGCTTTCGGGACAAAGTTAGCCAAACTGGGTAGTTGCTGCATCCGCCACGGAATTGATCTGAACAAACCGGCAGAATTTGCCATCGGCATCGCTTGCGGACGCCAAAGAATGAGGGCTACAAAAGATGTCGAGAAACTCCCTCTTCAGAATTCGCAAAGCGTTGAGATATCGAAAGTTCCGTCAATTGCTCCGTTCCCGAGCACAACTCCTGCATGTCTCCGTCATCCCTACGATTCAACTCGATTCGATCGGATTGTCCATTTTATTTTGACTATTTGCTTGGCACTGGAGTAGCATCGCTGATGTTACCGAAAAATGATACCGGAGCACTCCGTGCTGACCTAACCGGCCTAATTCTCTTCAGCGTCAATACTGAACTTTTGGTGCGTATTCCGGGCTGGCAAAAGTGGTTCTAACATGTTCAAATAAAACGGTTTAGGCGATTTTTTTAGGTTACCGAGTTCTCTTAGTGTTGATCGGTACACTGCATCCCAACGGCAGTTCCTTCGATTCAGCAAATTTACGAGGCCAAAGTTGCAGTGTCGGGTGAGAGTTCCATTGATGGGAACTTGCAGGTCATCACGTCTGACAAAGCGGTTGGTCGTACCATTGAAGTTCTCAGTTTTAGCTGCCGGTGCTTTCGAAGCGGTGCCAAAACCGTCAGTCAGTACCTCTTGGGAAACCAAGATACAGCCGACGCGAGATTTGACAGGTTGAATCTCGCGGTGGTCTGGAATTCATAGGGAGTCACTCCATGTTGCTCACATCCTGGATTCGCTCGTTTCAAAATACTATCCAGGCGAAACGATTTGCCGCTCGCAACGCGCGGCGCCGTCGTCCATCGACGAAACCCGCCCAACAGAACTCAGTCGAGCGTCTGGAAGACCGTACGCTCCTGACTCGGTTGGTGGTTGATGCACCGACAACGATTACTGGCAATGCCGGTCCGGGCGTCGACATCGAAAACGCCGACTTGATCGGCTTCGATGGCATTGTTGTTCAAGATGTCACGATTACAGGCAATGGGGCCGAGGGTGTTGACATCGATGTCACCAACACAGATCTCGAAACTCTTGTCATTGAATCCGTGAATATCTCGGCCAACGCCGATGTCGGTGTCTCGATTACGCTCGATGATGTAAATCTGGACTCACTGGTCATCGAAGATTCAAACATCACCGACGGCGGCGGCATCGTGATTTCTTTGGTGAATTCGAACGTTGGCGTGATCAAAGTCTTCGATACGGTGATTTCCGGCGATGCTGGGGCCGGACTCAGCCTGATTCTGGACAGTAGTAAGGTCGACGGCTTCAGCTTGGTCAACACAACATCGGATGGTGTCAGTGTTACCTCGACGAGTAACACGCAGGGCGTCATCAGCAGCATGACGGGAGACGGCACTTCCCCGATTTCGATCACGTCGTTTGGTCACGGCCTGGAAACAGGCGACGAGATCCGTATTACGGATGTCGAAGGCAATACTGCTGCCAACGGCGACTATACCGTGACCGTGATCAATAACGACACGTTTACGCTGGATGATTCGCGCGGCAATGGAACTCACGTCGCTTCGACAGGGGAATTCCAAGTTGTCTCGGAACTGAACAACGTGACGGCTAGCAACAATATCGTCACGGGTGTGACCGGGCTGGACGGGTTGAGTTTCAATCTGACGGACACTGATACGTCGAACATTTTCGTGACTGACAATCCGAATCTGTTGGGGGTCGACTTTAACTTGACGACTTCACCCTCGGACGGCTTCACGATTACTGGCAATATGATAAGCACGAATGTTGGCGATGGTATTGGCGTAACCGCGACAAGTTCGAGCTTGACCGGTGTAATCATTGATAGCAATACGATCACGGGCAATGATTCGACTGGCGGCGACGGACTGCATTTTATAGCTAACGACAGCAACATCCGCGGTGTGATTCTCAACAACAGGATAACTAACACCGTTGGTGATGGAATGGCTTTTGATGCCACCGCCACCACTGCTTTTGTTACCGCCAACGGCGGACCGCAGGCGTTTAACTTTACTCCAGTGATCAATGAAGTTCAGGAACTGGCCATCACCGACTCTGCGACAGCGGGCACCTTCCGGTTGATGTTTGGTGATCGCGAGACGGGCGATATCGATTTCGACGCGAATATCGCAGCAGTACAAGCGGAACTAGATGCACTTGCGAATACGAACCCCGGTGACTTAGTCGTTTCGGGGGGTGACTTGCCGAGGACTCCGATGCGGATCGAGTTTCGCGGCCAGTTTGCGGCCACGAATCAAGATTTGCTGGTTGTCTCGGATGATAGCGTGACGGGCGGTTCAGTGGTGGTTACGGAAACCATCACCGGCAACAGCAATCGCAATGCGGGTGGCAATGGAATCCGCAACAACATGGTTATGGACAATGCTGGCGCAGCGATTCGAGTTGGTCAGGATGTTGCCGATCCCACGCAAGACGGGTTGCCCGCGAATACCTCGTTCAATGCGGTAATCACTGGTAACAACACTAGCTTCAACGCCGGTCGTGGCATGCAGTTCATGTTTGCCGATACGCAAGATCAATTCGATTTGTTGATCGGTGGAACGGACCCGGCGGACGGAAACACGGTCGAGGGTAACTTTGCTGGTCTATCGTTGACGCAGATCGACTCGTCAACGGGTTCAATCGAAATTCGCAACAACACGTTTGTGTCGAATGAAGGAGGTCAAGGTATCTTCTTCGAGGCCATCGGCAGCAGCGTCTTCTTCGAGGCAACGAATGTTCTTGAGCGGTCGATCATCGATAGCAACTTTATCGGTACACGCGCTCTGACGACCGTCGCGCTTGACATCAATGCTGGTGCTAATACGTTGTCTGTCGCCGATGTCACCGGTTTCAGTATTGGTGATCAAATTAGCATCGAGGGTGAATCGCTGTCGATTACCAATATCGATGCTGGTGCGAACGCATTTACCGTGAATCGTGGTGTCATGGGGACAACGGCCGCTGCACACACGGCTGGCCAAAACATCGTGCGCAACTCAGGCACTGGTGGAAACGGTACGCGCGGAATCGAATTCAATTTGACCGAGAATTCGACTTATCAAGACTTGCACATTAGCAATAACGTGATCGCAAATAACAGTGGCGACGGTATCTTTTTCCGTCGTGAAGACGAAGGGCAAGTGACCACCGTCAATCCCGCAGACGGACAAATCCGCGCGGTCACAATTAGCGACAACATCATTAGCAACAATGGCAACTTTGGTAATGCCAGTGGCGTCTTGATTCGCGGAATCAACGGCAGTATCGATTTGCTCGACTTCGAACTTCGGGATAACGAACTCTTCCGCAACTCTCGCCACGCCGTCGAATTGGAATCTCAATTTGACGCTCGGATTTTGGCTGATTTGAGTGGCAACCGAATCGAGTTTTCTGGGGTTGATGGTGTCAATTTAGCAACTGTTTCAAACGCAGGTTCCGATCGACGTCAAATCGGCGGTACGTGGGTTGGCAACACGTTTAGTAACAACACTGGCGACGGCATTGACATTAACGGCATCTTTGGGCTGACCGATCCGAATACGGGCTCGACAACACCATTGTTCCTTGGCCGCGATGGAACTGGAAATACTTACGAATCAAACGGAAACTTTGCCGTCAACGTGACGCAAACTGGATCGGTTGCATTCAGCGACAGTCTGGTGCGTGACAACGCGGCAGGCGGATTCCAGATGCTCAGCGGTCGCGTTTCGATTAAGGACAGTACGTTCACAAACAACCAAGGCACGGCGATTGGACTCGGCAACGTCAACGCCAGTATTCGCAACAACCTGATCAGCGAGAATACGGGTTCAGATTCCGATGGCATCCAACTGACTTCGCCATCAAGCGTTGTTATCACTGGAAACTTCATCGATCAAAACGGTGGTCGCGGTATCGATCTGTTTACCGGCGGCGGCCAAGATTCTCAGATTCAAATCGGTGATCCTTCACTGCCTGCCGATGCTGGGCGGAACACAATCGTCTCGAACTTCCGGCAAGGTATCTACGTCGTTATGGCTGGTGGAACGCCAGCCGGCGATCTATCACAAAATGGTGATGCAGTTACCGCGCCAACTGGGAATGGTTCTGCGACAACGAACCTGACTCTCGACGTTGATACCAACATTATCGAAGACAATGGCTTAGACAGTATGTTGTCCGGATCGGGTTTGGTACTTCGCGTTGGCACGACAAATCCAGGCGACGGAGGTGGTGGAGTCAATCAGCCGGGTATGGTCGGAGCAGCCGATGGCTCGCGCGGTGCTGGCAATGGTCGAGCGAATGCGCGAATCGCGAACAACACGTTCGAGGGTAATGCTGGTGACGACGTACTGCTTGAGGGGTTCTTAGGTTCGGACCCCGCAACAACCGGTGGTGTGTGGGATCAGAATACCTTCAACATCACAAGCAACACTCCCGACCCGCTTTCGCGACTCAATTTGGTTTACACTGGAAACAGTGGAAATGGTCAAAATGTTGTGACGGGAATGGCTGGCTTTACCAATGCTGAAGGCACATTCAAGTCGCGTACAAGCAATTTGAATCCATCAGGACCATTTACATCGGCGACTCGTAGCCGTAATGCACGCGTATTGGCCGACTTGCCTTCAGGCCTGCCGCCGAATGCTCAATCGGCCAACTATCACTTTCCTGGGCTTGGGCCGACCAGCACGTGGCGTGTGCAAACCGGATTCGATACCGCCGGCAGCAATGCACTGGTCGATGCGTTTCAAGCGGGCGACAACTTTACGGACAGCGTGTTCGACATCCTGGGTGACTCGCTGCAAGCCCCCTTGGCTGCGAACACTTTGGACACGCAAGTCACAGTCATGGACGTCACATCATTCCCCGGTGCGATGGCCGGCCTAATGGGAACAATTACTGGCGCCACGAATGCCAGTCCTATTGAAATTACATCACCGGGCCATGGACTCTTCGACGGTGATCAAGTCACCATTACAGGTGTGCAAGGAAATACGGCTGCTAACGGGACCTTCTTCGTCGACAGAACCGGTTTCAATACATTTGAACTCTTCACCAACGTCTTGTTGACGTTTCCAGTGACAGGTAACGGAACGTACATCGGTGGCGGAACATTCCAAGAAGTCGTGCCGACATTCGATATCGTTGTCGACAACGAAGAGATGACGGTCACGAATACGAACTTTGCAACGAATACGTTCACCGTGATTCGTGCTCAAAATGGTACGGCCTTGGCTCCGCATGCCATTGACGCACCTGTGGGAGACGTCTCCAACAATGGTGTCTTCACGTTTCCAGAGCCGGATTCTATTCCGTCCTTCTTTACTGCGGACATCGTCGACATCGACCCCGATCCACGACCGGCTAGTGCGGGTGTCGTAACCGTCAACTTCACCGAAAACGTGACCAACGTCGACATCAACGACTTTACCGTCGACTATGACAACGGTGGGCCAGCCGCTCTCGTTCCGCTTACGAATGCAACCAATACCAATCCCATTCGTATCGAATCCGTCTTGCATGGTCTCGTCGACGGCAACGAAATCGTGATCTCTGGCGTACAGGGCAATACGGCCGCCAACGGAAGCTTTTTCGTCGACGTGATTGACGTGGACAACTTTGAACTGTACCGCGACGCGGGGCTGACCATGCAAGTTACCGGCAATGGTAACTACGTTATGGGAACGGGGGCCTTTAAGTCCGCTACCACTGGCGAGATTACTGGGGCCTCAAATGCCAGTCCAATTCGCATTACGTCTGTCGGGCACGGTCTCCAAGAAGGCGATCTGATCACCGTCGAGGGAGTCTTGGGCAATGGCGCCTCCAACGGGCTGTTTGCCGTGGATGGTATCCACGAAGTTCAGACGATCATGTTGGACGACACGGCCGTCGGTGGGGAAATCGTATTGAACGTGAACGGTTCCTCAACGCCGGCTGCAGGTGCACCAGGTGCGCTGCCGTTTAATGCAAACGCTACTCAGATTCGGAACGCTTTGGAGTTGTTGCCGACGGTTGGTGCTGGCAACGTCCTGGTGACGGGCGGCCCAATTAACGTCAATCCAGTTACGATCGAGTTTATCAATCAGTTGGCCGGTTTCGACATTCCGGACATTACGGATGGCGGCAGCATGTTGGATGGTCGGGACGAAATTCAATCCATCAGTGTCAACAACGCACCTCCAACCGGAACGTTCCAATTGAGTCTCGATGGCGTCAACTTTTCGCCGGCAATTTCGACGACAGGGACAGCAACCGATGTCGAGAATGCGTTAGAGGGTCTGCTTTCACTGTTCCCAGCGTTGGTCATCGACGACGTGACCACAACCGGTGGTCCGTTAGGCACGTTTAACGTCACGGTCACATTTGATGGTGCCAATGTTGACGACCTCGACTTGCCCACGTTGACAACGATGCTCAACGGATTCGTCACCAACGAGATTCAGACGATCTCACTCAACGGCGAGCGAGCTATCGCGGGTAACTATACGCTTAGTTTTGGTGGCATCACCACTGGTAACTTGGCCTTCAACGCTAGCGCCGCAGCGGTCGACGCGGCCTTAGAAGGTCTTGGCTCCATCGGTCTTGGCAATGTGATTGTCAGTGGCGGTCCACTTTCCAATGGCACAACCACGAATGATTTCACCGTTCAATTTATCGGGCCATTTGTCGGAACGGACGTCGGTAGTATCTCCATTAACAACGTTAGTTTGGATGGCGCGGAAGAACGGCAAACCGTACAAGTGGTTGGTGGAAATAGCGGAACGTTTAACGTCGATTTCGGCGGCACGCCCGTAAACTCGATCGGCCACGATTTGAATGCTGGACAATTTGAGGCTCTATTCGAAGGCGCGACCGGCGTCGATATCAACGTGACAGGCACAAGCTTGGATACGACCGGCTTGACGCTCGATTTCGACACGGCGACTTCAAGTAACTTCAATCATCCCGATTTGACGTTGGTGCAGAACAATTTAGGCGGCGGTGTCATCGAAGTGCAACAAGTTGCCATCGTCGGGACGCCAACTGCTGGAAGCTTTGAAATTGAGCTTTCTGGCGGTCCGATCACCGGCACTCAAACCATCACTCTCCAACACGATATGAGTGCCTTTAACACCGAAGTTCTGCTAGACGCGACATTGAATCCATTTGGTGTGGACGTCACGGTCACCGGTGGTGATTTGCCCGGCACTCCATTGACGATTACCTACGACAATAATCCAGGAATTGATTTCAACATCGCGCTGGGGGCCAACATGCTGAATAATTCGGCAACTCCCTCAGCGACCACAGTCACAAACGGTGCTCCGGCAGACGTCGCCCTGAATACAGTGATCCAAGGTAGCGATCCTGTTGGAAACGCTACGGTTACCGAGACCGTTCAAGGTGCCTTGGGCGGCGTCACCGTAACATCGCTCCAGAATGGTACGTCGCCAACGATGATCACCTCGACGGAAGACAACAAGGGGTCGTTCGATGCCTTCACGCTATTCAATTCCTCAGGGAGCGCTGATTACACGGGTGGCGGACGCTGGGTAAAGCATGTTCCCTTGGTCGATAACACACTGACACCGTTGACTGTGACTGGTGTGAATGAAGTCCAGCGCCTTGAAATCGTGGGTGCGCCAACAGGTGGCTTCTATAGCATCATCTACAACGGAGCCGCTACCGGCGATGACAACGCAATTACGGCCAATTTGCCCTTTGACACAACGGCGGCTCAGATCCAAACAGAGTTGAATGGTCTCCTGAACGTCGGAGTCAACAGTCCAATCTTCAATGTTTCCGTTGCTCTGGAAGCTGGTGGTACTGCTGGTGGAGCGGGCGTGTTGAGTGGTCCGTTTATCGTGACCTTTGATGCCGCTGATCCTGTGACAGGTCGCGACGTCTTTCCACTCGTCGTCGATCCGTCAGGTTTCACTGGTGGAGTAAATCCGCAAGGCAGTGTCACTACATTGACCGAAGGCAACGGCTCGGAAGTGTCGTTTGACCTGACGGATGTGACCAGCCGACCAGGAACTTACCGGCTCTACACAACCGGTAGGGTGGTGACTCCGACCGGCATCATGAGCAACGCCATTCAGGACGAGTTCACAAACTTCCCGAACAATCCTGAGATTGAAGTCGACGGTGCTGGCAATCAATTGAACATTGCCGCTATCGACACGTGGACGGTTGATGACACCGAGCCGATCGCAACGATTTCTCAAGTGACGCCCAATCCGCGAAATACTGCGGTCGGTATTGTTACCGTCACGTTTGATCAAGATGTAACGGGCGTAACGATCGAGGACTTCGTGTTGGAACGCGATCCGGATGGTTCTGGCAATGTCGTCGTTGACATTTCTTCGTTGTCAGTCACTCAAATCACTCCGCAACAGTACGAGATCGACTTGAATCTGGTCACGGGAGCGCCTGGTGACTACACGTTTGAACTACGCACGAACATCAATCCCGCGACACCGATCTGTGACGCCGCTGGGAACGACTTGCAGGCAACTTTGGGTGGCAATGTCGCCGCGCGAGCGACTTGGACGACCAACATCACCTCGCCAACAGCAACGATCGTCAACATTACTTCGCCAAGAAATACGGCTGCTGCCAGCGACACTTCGCCAGGTTTGGTAACGGTCTCGTTTACGAAACCTGTGACAACCGCAAATGTCGACATTGGCGACTTCACGTTGACTCGTGATGAAGGCAACGGTCCGGTAACGCTCGACATCAGTGGTGTTCCCGTAGCAGCAGTCAATCCAATCGCGGGCTTGGCTGCCGCGTTTGAGCTGGACTTCGCAGCTGTTGCTGGCTTAACGGATGCGACCGAAGGCACGTATCAATTGACATTGAATGCTGTCGGCTCTGACATTGTTGATGGCGACGGTAACGAGCTGTTGACCGATGCCGTCGAGACATGGGTCTTGGATTTGACGGCTCCGACTTCGGACATTGTTGATATCTTCCCAGACCCGCGATTGACCGATGTTGATGTCGTCAATGTTTTGTTCGACGAAGACGTCGTCGGAGTTGGCGCGACAGCGAATGTCGACTTTACGCTGACTCGAAGTGGCGTGATCTCCGCCGCCTCGAATGGTACTCCGATTCAAATTACGTCGGCGAATCATGGTTTGACGACCGGCGATATGGTGGTCGTTGAAGACGTCAAAGGTAACTCGGCTGCGAACGGTACATTTACTGTGACGCTGCTTGACGAAATTCAGCGAGTGACCTTGACGGGCGCATCAGCGGGCACCTTCACCTTAACGTTTGGTTTCCAAACCACGAATCCGATCGCCTTCAACGCCAGTCCTGCGACCATTGAGAGCGAGCTAGAATTGCTCAGCTCCATTGACGACGTCAGCGTTACCAGCGTGATGGGTGGCAACTTGGACGTCTCACCGTTTGACATCCAATTCATGGGTGCTCAAGGCGGTCAAGATGTCGAGCTATTGCAAGCTGACCTTTCGGGTTTGACGGGCACTAATGAAACGCAGCAATTGGACTTCAGCGCGGGTGCTCCGACAGCAGGAACATTCACCTTGTCGTTCGGTGGAGCTTCGTCGGCAGCGATTGCGTTCGATGCGACCGCTGGTGACGTGCAATCGGCTCTTGAAGCCGTCGCTGGTATTGGCGTTGGCAACGTCTCCGTTACTGGCGGTGACTTACCTGGCACACCAGTTGACATCGAGTTCATCAATCAATTGGCGGCGACTGATGTCAGCTTGTTGATGGTCAATAACACGAGCCTTGTTGGCACGAACGAAGTTCAAACGTTGGCCCTAAGCGGGAATCCGACGGGTGGTACATTTACGTTGACATTTGGTGGGCAAACCACCACGGCAATCGGTTTTGATGTCACTGATGCCACTGTGCAGGCAGCATTGGAAGCTTTGTCATCCATCGGTGTCAACAATGTCACGGTAGCCGGCGGCACTCTGCCAGGAAACACTTTGACGATCACGTTTGTCGGCGCTTTGGCCAATATGGACGTTGCCGCGATCACCAGCGATAGCACTGGTTTGACAGGCGGAACGGCGCCATCGGCTGATATCGCAACGATGACCGAAGGCGTTGCCCCAATGGGTACGGTTACCGAAACCGCGCAAGGTTCGATTTCCGGTTTGACTGTGACCGTCGAGCAGTCCAGCGATCAAGGCTTCTTCTTGGATGGTTCTGACGGTTCGGGCAGCGGCACTTACATCAGTGGTGGACGCTTCATCACGAACGTTGATTTGAGTGGAGTTGCCGTTACGCAACAGACGCCGCGTCGTTACACGATCGATTTGAGTGCTCCGGGATTGACCGATCAAGACGGCACTTATGACTTGTCGCTCGTGTCCTCAACGACACCGACGATTACGGACGCCGCTGGAAATGGCTTGGTGGCTCCCAACGAAGTGCAACGGATTGTGATTCAAGGGAACCCAACTGGCGGCACGTTCACGTTGAGGTTTGGAACGACAACGACAAATCCGATCGCTGAAAATGCAGACGCCGCAACAATTCAAGCGGCGCTTGAAAATGACATCGGTGCCTTGAACGGAAACGTGGTTGTTTCCGACGACGGTACAGACACATTCTTGGTCAGGTTTGGCGGCGCGCTGGCTGGCCAAAGCGTGAGTCAATTGGCCGGTGATGGCCAACTGTTGACGGGCGGCACGAACACGCATGTTTGCATCGAAAACGTTGTCGCTGGTGCGGTTTCATCAGTCGACACGTTCTTCCGCGGTGTCGATGTGTTCGCTCCGACGGTTGACATCATCGACGTCACTCCTGACCCACGAAATACCGATGCGGGCACGGTGACGGTTGAGTTCAGTGAAGATGTCCAAGACTTTGGTACAGAAGACATCGCCTTGGCGTTTAATGATGGTACGGCAGCCACTGCCGCTGGTATTTCCGGTGCCAGCAACACAACCCCAACCGTGATTTCGTCCGCAGGCCATGGTCTCAGCACTGGTGACTCGGTGACGATTACTGGCGTGATGGGCAATACCGCGGCGAATGGTGTCTTCGACATCACGTTGGCTAACGAGGTTCAACAAGTCGACATCACCGGTGCAACAGCAGGCACGTTCACATTGAGCTTTGGTGCTGCCGTCACCGCTCCGATTGCATTCGACGCAACAGCAGCCGACGTGCTCGTCGCCTTGGAAGCGATTCCGGCACTCACCGGAAATACAAACGTCACCGGAGGCGACTTGCCCGGCGCGGCGATTGCTATCGAATTCATCAATGGCTTGGCTTCCATGGACGTGGCCTTGCTGGTTGCCGACGGAACCAACTTAACCGGCGCGACGCCGACAGTGACAACAACGCAAGCTTCGGCTGATGCCTTCGTGCTCAATGGCTCGATGGGCAACGGTGCTTACACGGGTGGTGGCCAATGGGTCTTGAATCTTGATCTCGTAGGTGCGGGAATCACGGTTGTTGCCGTGAATCCGATCAACGGATTGGATGAAGAATACACGATCGATTTGTCTTCGTTGACGGACAATGTTGGAACTTACACGTTAAGCATCCTGACGGATGGCTCGACGCCGGTGGTTGATCAGAACAACAACGCGCTTGGGGACGATCTGGCACTTGGTCTAACCAATGTTGCGGCCATCGACACCTTCGATCGAATTGTGAGTCTGCCGACGGCAACGATTTCTAACGTCTTCCCAGACCCACGTCTGCGACCGGCGGGTGTGTTGACGGTGACATTCAATGAGGATGTGACGGGCGTAGATTTGACGGCTGGTGCAAGCAACTTTACGTTGACGCGCGACACGGGCAATGGTCCGCAGCCAGTGTCCTTGGTTGACATCAGCGTCGTACAACAATTTGCCGATCAATATACGATTGATCTGTCGACGGTGACGGGAACTGACGGCATCTACAATCTGACGCTTGTTGGTGATCCGAACTCCAGCATTCGAACAGTCGCTGGGAACTTGCCGTTCCTAGAAACGGTCAGCGAGTCGTTCACGGTTGACATTGAAATCGACGTCAACACGACGAACGACACGCCGGATGCATTGCCTGGTGAAGGAATTGTTGCGGACGCATCCGGTCAAAGGTCTCTTCGCGCGGCCATCAATGAGGCCAACGCCTTGGCCGGTCCCGATATAATCAATTTGCCCGCTGGAACGTACACATTGACAATCGCCGGTGCGGGCGAGGACAGTGGTTTCACCGGCGACTTGGATATTCTTGATGACCTGACAATTCGCGGTGAAGATGCCGCGACGACGATTATCGACGGTAATAGTCTGGAGCGTATCTTCCAGATCAATCCGGGTGTCACGGTCGACATCTCCAACGTCACGATTCGTGGTGGGAGCGTTTTGAGTTCCGAGGACGGTGGGGGTATCCGCAACTTGGGTACGTTGACTATCAGTGACTCGATCATCACCGGCAACACCACGCAAGACGATGCTGGTGGTATTTTGAACTCGGGAACGTTGAACATTGTTCGTTCGACAATCTCGAACAACACGGCACCGAATGGCTCTGGTGGTGGTTTGCGCAACGTCAGTTCGGGCAACGTGGCGACGATCGTCGACAGTTTGTTTACGGGCAACACGGCCGGTGATGACGGTGGTGCAATTGCCAACATCGTTGGTGCCGAAGTTGTTTTGACGAACAGCACGATCTCTGGCAACACAGCCACAAATGACGGTGGCGGCATTCAAAACACGGCGATCTTGACGGCAACCAGCAGCACGATCACAAACAACACTGCTGGCACTGGCGGCGGTATACTGAACACGATTGGGGTGGTGACGATTGCGAATACAATCGTGGCCGCCAACACCGGAAACACGGCTGATCCAGACGTCAGTGGTAACTTTAGTTCGAGCGGAAACAACCTGATCGGTGATGTTGGAACGGCGACAGGATTTGGCGCGACCGACATCACTGGCAACATGGTGGCACCTCAAGATCCCGGTTTGTTTGCTTTGGCTGACAACGGCGGTCCGACACAAACTCATGCTTTGATGTCAACCAGTGCCGCTGTCGATGGTGGTAACAACGGTTTGTCGGCGACATTGACCACAGATCAACGCGGCAGCGTTCGCGTGTTGGATGGTCCCGATGGAAACACGACCTCGACGATCGATATCGGTTCGTTCGAATTCGGTGGTTTCATTGTTAACAGCTTCGCTGACGTCGTCGATGCGACTCTGGGTGACGGCGTTGCCGATGACGGTAACGGAAACACGACGTTGCGAGCGGCCATTCAAGAATCGAATGCGTTAGCCGGTGACAACGCGATCGTTCTGCAATCCGGAACGTACACGCTGACCTTGGCGGGGTCAGGTGAAGATGCGGCCGCGACAGGTGACTTGGATATCGTGGACGCTTCGCTCGGTAACTTGACTATTACTGGCCTTGGTTCCGACCCGATGGGGGCGACTCAAACGACCATCAATGGTGGCGGTTTGGATCGCGTGTTTGATTTGCTGACCGGCAATCGCTTGACCCTCACTGACATGACCGTGACGAATGGTAGTTCAGGTACAGAAAACGGTGGTGGATTCCAAGTCGCTGGTAACTTGACCTTGAATGATGTCAATGTCACCAACAGCACAACGACGAACTTGGGTGGTGGCATCTTCAACACAGGTACCGTGACGATTAGCACGGGTACTTTCGAGATGAACTCGGCCGATTTCGGTGGAGCCATATTCAACGACGACGGTACCGTGAATGCGAACAACGCCACGATCCTGAGCAACGCCGCTTCGACCGATTGTGCGGGTATCTACATTGAACGTGCTGGTACCTTGACCTTCGCTAACGGTTTGGTGGCGTCCAACGTTGCCCAACGAGATGGCGGCGGCATTTACAACAACGATACCGGTACTGTGAGCATCGACGTCAGTGTGATCTCGGGTAACCAAGCTGTCCGTGATGGCGGTGGACTTTACAACGAAATCTCTTCGAACTTGACGGTTGCCAACAGTACGTTGGCTGGTAACAGCGCCACCAACGGTGGCGGCATCCACAACTTTGATGGTGTGGTGACCTTGTCGAATAACTCGGTGTCGGGTAACGCGGCCAGCGATCTCGGTGGTGGCCTGTTTAATACAGACGGCGGGACAGTCAATTCGAACGGCGACTCGTTCTCTGGCAACACGGCTCAGACTGGGGGCGGTGGTATTGGTAACGAGGGAACGATCACGTTGACGGGGTCGACCCTGACATCAAATGTGTCGGCCTTGAACGGTGGTGGTATCTTCAATAACAGCGACCTCACCAATAGCCTCACACTGACGAATACGTCCGTCACACAAAACACGGCAGACAACGACGGCGGTGGTCTCTACATCGACGCTGATGGAAGCTTGACGATCGATCTTTCCAACATCGACAACAACACGGCCGACGCCGATGGTGGCGGTGTTTACTTGACGGGCACGGCATCGCTGTCCGTGACAAGTACTTCGATTGCGAACAACGAAGCGACTGGCGAAGCCACCGGAACGGGTGATGGTAGTGGCGGTGGTGTCTTCCACGAGTCGGATGGTACGGTTTCGATCGCCAGTAGCACGGTGGCCAACAACACTGCGGCGCTGAATGGTGGTGGCGTTGCCAATCAGCGTGCGATCACAATTGATAACAGTACGATTTCCGGGAATACGGCAACCACCGGCGATGGCGGCGGTGTATTCAGTGATGGTGATCTGACGCTGACTCACAGCACGGTTGTCAATAACGCGGCCATCAACGGTGGTGGATTGAGTAATGATGACCTGTTCGGCCCGGCGAATGTCGGCAACACGATTATTGCCCGTAATACGGCAACGGTCGGCAATGACGTCGATGGCCCGGCGTTGACTTCGCTCGGCAATAACTTGATCGGCGATTTGGGCCGAGCGGCTGGTTTCATCAATGGTGCCAATAGCGATCAAGTCGGTGGCACGGCAACAGGAGTTGTTACCAACGCAACGGGAACACTGATCGTGCTCACGTCCGTGGATCATGGCTTGGCGACTGGAAATCGAATCATCGTCGAAGGTGTCGGTGGCAACACAGCAGCCAACGGAACGTTTACCGTGACAGTGTTGACGGCAGACACCTTCCAATTGGACGGCTCGACGAGCAATGGCGTTTTCACGGGTGGCGGAACTTGGCGAGCTGTCGTCGGTGCCATCACAGCCGCTTCCAACACGGCTCCCATCGTGATTACGTCGGCGGGTCATAACTTGGAGACCGGTAATGTTGTCACAGTTCAAAATGTTGGTGGCAACACCGCGGCGAATGGCAACTTCACGGTAACTCGAGCGAACGAAGTTCAGCAGTTGACGCTCAGTAACGCGACCGCTACTGGAACGTTTGTCTTGATATTCGATGGAAACTTTAGCACGTCGCTGAATGCGAATGCGACGGCTGGCGAACTACAAACGGCGTTGAACAATATTACCGCTTTGAACGGCAACGTCACGGTGACCGGAACGTCGTTGGACCTTGGATCGTTGGATATCGAGTTCAACAATGGACTGGCTGGCACGAATGTCTCGCAATTGTTGGTTGACAATTCCAACATCTCTGGCGGGACGATTTCTGTGGCGACAACTGTTGCTAGCGAGGATAGCTTCTCGCTGAATGGATCGACTGGAAATGGCGATTTCACCAGCGGTGGCAGCTTTGGCGTGTTTGTTTCGGTGATCGATCCGCTGCTGGGTAACTTGGCCGATAATGGTGGACCAACCGAGACACACTCGGTCCTGTTTGGAAGCCCTGCTCGTGACGCTGGTAGCAACGTTGGTGCCCCAGCCTCCGATCAACGTGGCTTTGCACGTATCTTTGACGGCGACGGTGACGGAACGGCCACGATCGATATTGGTGCCTTCGAGTCGGGCTTCGTTGTCAACAGCTTCACCGATACGGTGGACGTCAATCCGGGTGACTTGGTCAGTGCCGACAATCAAGGTAATAGCACGCTGCGTGCGGCCGTGATGGAAGCCAACGCGACGCCTGGCGACGACACGATCTTGCTGGTTCCGGGAATCTATAACTTGTCCTTGGAAGGCATGGACGAAGACGGAGCGGCAACGGGTGACTTGGATATCACCGATAACTTGACCTTGATCGGAGCTGGTGAAGATGTGACGTTCATCGATGCGAACTCGATCGATCGCGTCTTCCATGTGTTGCCAGGAATCACATTAAACATTACTGGTGTGACGATTCTTGGCGGCCTAACGATTAATGGCGGTGGCGTGTTGAATGAGGGCACCTTGACGATGTCCGACAGCACGTTGACCTCGAACAGCGCCGACTTTGGTGCCGGTCTTCGAAACGAGTCGGGTGCAACAGCGACCTTGACCGGCGTTACGATTTCCAGCAACTCTGCAACGCTGCAAGGTGGTGGCATCTTCAACTTGGGCACGATGACCATTACCGGCGGCGTTATTGGTGGCTCGACTGTGGCAAGCGGCAACGATGCCGACGTTCACGGTGGTGGAATCTACAACGAATCGATGTTGACGATCACGGATACAACGATTGGCAACAACGAAGTGGGTTCGCGAGGTGGTGGACTTTACAATGCCACTCCGATGAGTGGTTCGGCGACAGTCACGATTATTCGAAGCACGTTGTCTGATAACATCGCGCACGCTTCTGGCGGTGCAATCTATAACGAGCAATCGGTGGACATCACCAACAGCACGCTTTCTGGAAACATGGCGGATGGTTCAGGCGGCGCCATCGATAACGACGGCACGCTGACCATCGACAATACGACGATTACTGACAACAGTTCTGATGGTCGTGCTGGTGGTGTTCTGAACACATCAGTTGGTTCCGTGACCGTTAAGAATACGATCATTGCCGCCAACACGTCAGTTGTCAGTGACAGTGATGTTTTGGGAACATTTACATCGTCCGGCAATAACTTGATTGGCGACGCGGGCAATGCGATCGGCTTCGTGAACGAGATCAATGGTGATTTGGTTGGCAGTGGCGCAAGTCCACTGACTCCGGTTTTGGGCGCGTTGTCTGACAATGGTGGTTTGACCTTCACACACGCCTTGCTCGCTGGAAGTCCCGCGATCGACGCGGGTGACAACACGGGTAGTCCTGATACGACCGACCAACGTGGAGCCACTCGGCCAACCGACGACACCAGTGACATTGGTGCCTTTGAAGGCGAGGCTTTGGAACTGACCATCGCCGACGTTCAATTGGTCGAGGGTCTCAATGGTGCTGTCGACTTCGTATTTAGCGTCGTTTCGCTGACGCCAAGCGTCCAAGCGGTATCTGTCGACTTCTCGACGACTGAAGGTACGGCGATGGAAGGCAGCGATTTCTTGGCGACCAACGGTACCTTGACGTTCGCTCCAGGCGAAGTCTCGAAGACCATCACGGTGACAGTCAACGGCGATGCGGTGATCGAGCCGGACGAAACATTCTTCGTCAACCTGTCAAATGCCACCAATGCAACGATCCTTCGCGATCAAGCGACGGGCACGATCATCAACGACGACACCGAGATCATGGTCAACGATGTCTCGATGATCGAAACGGACTCGGGCAACACGATCTTCAGCTTCGATGTCACGCTGGCTCAGTCGATCACATCCGAAGTGACGGTCGACTTTGAGACGGTCAACGGCAACGAGATTCAAGAAGTTGCCTTCACCGGATCACCAACGGGTGGAACATTCCAGTTGAGCGACGGCATTGATACGACCTTGCCGATCTCGTTCATCGCGACGGCCGCGGATATTCAAAACCGACTGGAAACAGACATTGCTGCTTTCGCTGGCAACGTCACGGTTACTGGTGGCGACTTGCCGCTGACACCGATCGAGATTGAATTCAACGGCGGTTTGGCCGGCATGAACGTCAGCACTCTGGCTGTTACCAACAACTTGACGGGCGGCACAAATCCGCAAGTCTTGGTTGACGTGTTGGCTGAACCGGCAACGGCTGGCGTGGATTACGTCGGGATCCCAACCACGCCGCTGACCTTCACCGCTGGCTCGACGACACCGACGACTCCTGTCCAAGTCACCGTGCTCAGCGACACGATGCTCGAGACGAACGAGAACTTCTTTATTCAACTGAGCAACGGTAGCACGACCGTCGTTGATCCCGTCGGCATTGGAACGATCTTGAACGACGAAGTGGACTTCTCGATCAACAACGTCACTCAGTTTGAAGGTGCCAGTCCAGGAACGACGGACTTCGTGTTTACCGTGACATTGACCGAATCGGTCGGGTTGCCGGTCGACATCGACTTCACAAGCCGTGACGGTAACGAAGTGCAACAACTCACGTTGACGGCGGCTACAGGTGGCACGTTTGTGTTGAACTTGGATGGTCAAATGACCAATCCGATCGCCTTCGACGCGACGGCCGCGACGATTCAATCGGAACTCGAAGGGCTTTCGAACATTGGCATGAATAATGTCAACGTGACGACGGACTTGCCCGGACCGACGACGATCGAGTTTATTGGCACGTTGGCTGGTATGGACGTCGATCAACTGACAGTTGACTCAGCAAATCTAACTGGTGGCGCCGGCTTGGCCGCGAGCCTTGTCACTGTTTCCGAGCCTGCGTTTGCCGGAACGGACTACATTGCGAATTCGAACACATTAAACTTCGCTGCCGGTGACACTGAAGAGACAATCACGATTGTGGTCCAAGGCGACAGCACGTTTGAGAATGATGAGACCTTCTTCATTGACTTGTCGAATCCGCAAAAGGGCGGCAACCCCGATGCGTTGGCGAATCCTCAAACGGCGACGGCCCTGGGAACAATCACCAACGACGAGCCGCCGCCAGACCAATTCGTGATCAGCCGAAATGGCGCCAACATCGAGATCACCTTCAACGGCTCGGCGTTCTTTACGACGGCTGATTTGGCGACCGCGATTAACGTCAATGGCGACATTCGCAACGAATTCCAAATGCTCACCGTCACTGGTACGGGTACTTACACGTTGGAATTTGAATCGAACACCACGGCAGCGATCAGCGATTCAGCAACCGCGGCCGATATTCAATCCGCATTGATCGGATTGCCTACGTTGAACGCCGGCGACGTCTTGGTCACAGATGGTACGAATGCCGGCGAGTTCCTTGTCGAGTTCACTGGCAAGGACACGCGAGCTGGTATGGACGTGGCGCAGTTGATTCCGGGCAACTTCACCGGAACAGCCGCTGTCACTCCGGCGACGTTAGTCAACGGGGCTCAAAACCCGGCCTATGTCAACGATGACTTGTTCATCGTGGACTTCTCGGGCGGCAACCCGATTCCGACTGGTGGCTTATCAGTGGACGGACGCGATCAAGTTGGCGGCGATGGCTTGATCATTAACGACTCGACATTGACCGCGTTTCCCAACGTGACTTACACGGGTACGGGACCGAATTCTGGAACGGTGAACTTGAATGGCTCGGTCATCACTTACAGTGGCTTGGAACCGGTCACGGACAACACAGCGGCCGCTAACCGATCGTTCGCGTTTGACGGCACGTTTGATCCGACCTTCCCGAATGCCGATCACGATTTGCGGATTGCCAATGACCCGGCCTTCGATGGCAACTCGATCATCCAAAGCACGGGTGGTCCTGGGTTTGAAAACGTCAGCTTCCGCAATCCAACGACCTCGTTGACCGTTGATACCGGTGGTGGCAACAACTCGGTTGTGTTCGAAGACCTCGATACTAGTGAGCCACTAGCACCGCCTCCAACGTCGATTACGATTATGCTCGGCGATGGCGACGATACGTTCACGGCCGCCATGGCAACTCAAGCC
>PBMZ01000116.1 GCA_002722955.1 Planctomycetaceae bacterium
CATCCCGCACAGCCTACCACTTGCGATCCGGACGTGCCGACTGACGAGTAGATTCCTGATTGGCGAAGTCAGCAAAAGTGGCCCAAGCATGCGTGTGAGGCAAGAGATTTCAGCAGAGCAACTGACAAAATCGATTCAAACTGCCGTCAACACCGATGAGCGGTCGTCGCTCGTGCGCAGAGTCACGCTGTACTATCATGGATCTCGAAAGCGTGGGCGTGAAAAGTAGGCGAGTTCATACAGAAATCGATTGATCAATTCACTTTGACTTGGAGTCAACAATAGATGTTCTTTTGGCGCACTTTACTCTCATTAGGAATCATCGTTTCGTTTTCAGTTTGCGGTCTTGCCCAAGAGACCTCAAAGCCGGCTCACGCTGGAGACTACAAACGTGGCAAAGCGCTGTTTCAGCAGCGTGCCTGCGCCGCATGTCATGCCGTTGACGGAAAGTCGCTTTCGTTGGGGCCTGATCTTTCGAAGCCTGAAGATGGAAAACCTCTGACTCGCGCACAGTTTTTAGAAGCGATTAATGAGCCAAGCAAGAAGATTCGCAAAGGCTACGAATCGTATTCTGTCGCCTTATTCTCGGGCGAGATTCTGACCGGTCGGATCATCAAGCAGTCGGATGAGGCGATCACGTTGGCGTCTCCGACAGCGACGCAAGAGATCAAAGAGACGGAGATCTCACGGGACGACATTGACTTGATGAAGAAGAAGCCGGTCTCGGTGATGCCCAAAAGATTGCTCAAGGGAATGCCGCAAGCTCGTATCGACGACTTGCTGGCTTATCTCGAATCGATCAACGATCCGAACTTTGTCGAACCGACAAAAGTCGCAATTCCGGAGAAGTTGCCGGGCATCGACCTTGAGCCAGCCGAATCGGATTCCACGTTTTACTCGCCCGAGGAATCGATGAAGCGGATTCACTTGGCACCGGGTTTTCGGTTAGAGCTTGTGGCCGCGGAGCCAATGATCGAAGAACCCGTGTTGTGTGTTTGGGATGGTGACTCACGAATGTACGTTGCGGAATTCCGAACTTATATGCAAGACGCTGACGGCACCGATCAAGACTTGCCGAAGTCCCGCGTTTCAATGTTGGAAGACACCGACGGCGATGGCCGAATGGACAAGGTCTCGCGGTTCGTTGAGAACCTTGTGTTGCCGCGGATGCTCTTGCCACTGGACGACCGCATTATCATCAACGAAACCTACACCGAGGACTACTATGCCTATCGTGACACTGACGGCGACGGTGTTGCGGACGAGAAAACATTGCTTTACGGTGGCGGCAAGGCCGGCGGAAACTTGGAACATCAAAACAGTGCGATGATGTGGGGAATCGATAACTGGATCTATTGTGCTCGCACTGGATACAAACGCCATCGCTTTGTCGGTGGCGAGTGGAAGTGGGAACGGATTTATGGCGACAACGGCCAATGGGGTTTGGCCATGGACGACGTCGGGCGCTTCTTCCTTTCCACCGCTGGTGGCGAGCGGCCCGCATACGGATTCCAGCAACTTCCTCAATACGGCAAACTCTCACTTCCTGGCGAGCGAGAGAACAACTTTGAAGCCGTTTATCCGATTGTCAAAATGGTTGACGTTCAAGGCGGCTTGGGCCGAGTCGACAAGAAACGCGGCGCACTGAATCGCTTTACTGGTTGTGCCGGACAGTCGATCTTTCGCGGCGACAAAATGCCAGCCGACTTCAACGGCGACTACATCTTGCCGGAACCAGTCGGACGCCTTGTTCGTCGAGCGAAAGTCACGAATATCGACGGCAAGTATGTCTTGAGCAACGCTTACGAGAACTCAGAGTTCATTGCGTCAACTGACAAGAACTTCCGCCCGCTTTGGTCGGCGACCGGCCCGGATGGCTGCCTCTATATCGTGGACATGTATCGCGGCATCATTCAGGAAGGCAACTGGACGCGCAAAGGCTCGTACTTGCGAGGTGTCATCGATAAGGAAGGTTTCGCCAAGAACATCGGCCGCGGACGAATCTACCGAGTCGTGCACGAGTCGACCAAACGTGAAGCGGCGCCGAAGATGTTGGGGCAAGAAACGCATGAGTTGGTGGAACATCTTTCGCATCCGAACGGATGGCGACGAGATACCGCTCAGAAGTTGCTCGTACTTCGTGGCGATCGCGCGGCCGTCCCCTTGCTAGAAACGCTGGCTCGTGAGTCAGCCAGTCCGCTCGCTCGCATGCATGCTCTATGGACGCTTGATGGACTGGGAGTGTCGAGCAAATCGACGGTCATGGCGGCTATGGAAGACAGCGACACTCGAGTGAAACTGGCGGCAATTCGGATCAGCGAATCGATGATCCCCGAGGACGACGAAGTCCTCGGCAAGGTCGGTGAGCTTGGCTATGACGAGGACATGACGGTTGTCGTCCAAAGCATCAACTCATTGCGTTACGGCCAGACAAAGGCCTCTCGCGCGACGATCAGCGAACTGGCGGGAGTTTACCCCGAGAGTGATCTAGTCATGGCCTCGGCCCAATCCAGCCTAACATGGAAGCCAGGCGGCGGTGGTCCCTCATTTGCTAACTTCAGCGCGTCGATGCTTCAAAAGATGCGGCAAGGCTACCAGGCCTATACCTTGGTCTGTATTCGTTGTCATGGGTCCGATGGCAACGGAGCCGTTTCGAGCGACGGGCTTCAGCTCGCGCCCCCGCTTGTGAATTCGCCACGGTTGTTAGGGCCACCGGAGTTATCAGCCCGCATCTTGCTACACGGACTTACTGGCCCGGTCGACGGCAAGAAGTATCCCGGCGTGATGGAATCCATGAAAAGGCAAGATGACAAGTGGATCTCATCCGCACTGACCTTTGCCCGCAACAGCTTTGGCAATTCGGCGCCAGCAATCGAGCCATCCGATATCGCTCGAGTTCGTCGCGCGACAAGCTCGCGAAACAAACCGTACACGATCGAGGATTTTGCAGCTTATGATCAGATTCCGATTGAAACATTGCAGCAGTGGACATTCACCTCGAACAGCAAGACCGATGCGAAACTTGCCGTCGACGGTGACTTAGAAACCCGATTCGATTCCGCCGCGTTTCAAAAGCCCGGCCAATGGTTTCAATTCGACATGGCCGAGGACTTCGAGCTAACAAACATCACACTCGATGCGACTGGCAGCGATAATGATTACCCGCGCAATTACGAAATCCGTATCAGCGATGACGGACAAACGTGGAGCGAACCGGTTGCTTCCCGATCGGCAAAGTCTGCCAAGACATCGATTGGCTTGGTCATGCCAACAGCTGGGCGCTTCGTGCGCATCATTCAAACGGGCAAGGCTCGCTCGAACTACTGGTCGATTCATGAGATGAACGTATTCGGTCGGTCGTTGGCTTCAAGGCCCGGAGACTTTGAAGAGATCGTTGATGAACTGCCAGACGAGAAGTTGCGATTGGGGCAATCCGTTTATCAGGCCGCTTGCATTCGATGCCATGGCCGCAGCGGTCGTTCGCGCATCGACGGAGATCTGAAACCATTGGGATCTCCACTCGATGGTCGATCAAGATTCGTTCGAAACCGCGATGCCTTGATACGAGTTACACTGCGAGGACTTCAAGCGGGAGAGTCGCATTGTCCCGGACTCTTGCCTGCCGAACAAAGCGACAATGTGAAAGTGGCGGCACTGCTGAGTTACATTCGCCAGCAATTCAATCAGAACTTGTCAGGAATCGCCGCGGAACAAATCGCCACGGTGTCGTCTCAGCTACCGGAAGAGATCAAGCCGTTCTCTCGCGACGAGCTGGCCGGTTTCTTGCCCATCGATCGCGAAACGATGAAAACCTGGAAGCTGTCCGCCTCGCATGGCGCCAACACCGTAAAGATGGCCATCGACGGAAATCCCAATTCGCGCTACTCAACAAATGCGTACATGAAACCAGGGATGTGGTTCGCCATTGACTTTCAGAAGACGTATGCAATCCGCAGCATCATTTTGGATACGACAAAGTCAAGCGGAGACTTTCCACGCGGTTATTCAGTGTTCGTCAGCGAAAACGGCACAGATTGGGGCGAGCCCATTCTTCAAGGCAAGGCCGATACCGCGGTCACCGAGTTAACATTGGCCGAGTCAACGGTGGCTCGCCACATCAAAGTGGAGCAGACGGGCAAATTTAACCTATTCTGGTCGATCCACGAATTGGAAGTGTACGGTGCTGCAAAGTGATACCATCGGCCACAGTGAGAGTAGCCCGTCTTACGATTTCACGGTAGTGAATTGAACGTCGTCGTAGACTTCACTCATTTTGAGGGACGATGGTACTGACTCGAATTCAATCGTCTCGGACAAGTCCGTGTAAAACCCGACGTTCCAAGATTCGTCCTCTTGACGATGAAAGCGTTCGATATGTACGGACGTTTGCGAGATCAAAACATACTCTTCCAAGGACTCTAGTCCACGATATAAGCGGAACTTCTCGCCACGGTCGTAGTTTTCGGTTGTTTCAGACAGGACTTCGAAAATCACGATCGGGTTGATCACAGCATTTTAAGCAGTCTCGTCAAATTGCCTTTCACCGCACACGATCGAAGCATCAGGGTAGGTAACCAAACTATTGCTCGGAATACGGATGCGTTGATCGCTATTCTGGGGACGACAAGTTGTGTCTTGGAGTTTTAGCTTGAGAGCTGCGATCACGTTGACACTGATGTCATTGTGTTGCGGCGCACCGCCAGACATCGCGAAGATTTCCGCGTTGTAGAATTCGTTCTTTGTCTCAGACTGGTCCTCAAGCGCCAAGTATTCCTCAAGACTGAAACGACGCTTTGGTGCAGTAGACATAATGGAGTCCACCAATGAATTGAGCCGCAGGGTTAGACCATATTGTTGACAACGCTTGTTTTTGCTGCAAGGTCTTGAATCCCTGGTCAACTTGGAATCGACTTGTTATCCTTCTCCTTTCGAATTTGGGAACTCGTCGCCAATCGGGTCGAGGGTAATACGTCCACGGCCCAATCTCGGCGTGTCAAAATTGCTTCAATTCTAGATAAGATCTCAATCAATGGCCCGTAAAACCCCTAGTCGCCTAGAGTTACGCAAACAAGTCGAGGCAGCGGAAGCCGAAGGGGCTCCTGCCAAGAAAAAGAAAGTAACTCGCAAAAAGACGACGCGCGCCAAGCGGACTCGAGAAAAGACTCCCGAGCGTAAGAAGCTGGTTTGGGGCGTTTTCAGTGGCAGCATGAAGGAAGAGGCGCGGTTTGCCTACGAGGAGCGTGATGCTGCCGAAGAAAAGCTAGAGCAGCTGCGATCGAAGGGCAAAAAGCTGTACTTTATCCAACCCATCAAGGTTGTGATTACCGAACCCGTAGGAGCGGCGGACGACGACTAACTTTGGTCGCTCGCAGGAGGCGAGATGAGCAAGATCTTGGTTACTGGTGCCGCGGGTTTCGTTGGGTATCACCTCAGCCAACGACTTCTTGCTCGTGGCGATGAAGTTGTCGGGCTGGATAACGTCAACGACTATTACGGCGTTCAATTGAAACGCGATCGCTTGGCCCAACTGGCGGCCTTGCCAAGCTTCTCGTTGATCGAAGCGAGTCTCGAAGATCGACCCGCGATCGAAGCATTGTTCCGCTCGAATCAGTTCGATCGCGTTGTCCATTTGGCGGCTCAGGCGGGGGTCCGCTATTCGCTCGAGAATCCGCACGCTTACATCGACAGTAATCTTGTGGGATTCATGAATATCCTGGAAGGCTGCCGACATAGCGAAACGCCGCACTTGGTCTACGCTTCCTCAAGTTCGGTCTACGGTGCCAACAAGAGCATCCCCTTCAGTATTCACGACAATGTTGATCATCCGATCAGTTTGTATGCAGCCACAAAAAAGGCTAACGAATTGATCGCACACAGCTACAGTCATTTGTACGGCTTGCCAACAACTGGTCTGCGTTTTTTTACGGTGTACGGGCCATGGGGGCGACCAGATATGGCCATGTACATCTTCACGAAGGCGATCTTCGAAGGTCGTCCGATCCAAGTTTTCAACAACGGCAAGATGCGCCGCGATTTCACTTACGTTGACGACATTATCGAAGGTGTTGTTAGGGTCACAGATAACACTCCCACAGGAAACGAAGAGTGGTCCGGAGAGCAACCCGATCCGGCGACCAGTGCCGCTCCCTATCGAATCTACAACATTGGCAACAATCAGCCCGTCGAACTGATGCACATGATCGAGACGATCGAAGAATGCGTCGGTAAAAAGGCAGAGAAGGATTTCATGCCGTTGCAGCCAGGGGATGTTGTCGAGACTTACGCTGACGTCGGTGACTTAGTAGCCGATGTTGACTTCAAACCCGCGACTTCCATCGAAACGGGAGTCGCCCGCTTTGTCGATTGGTACCGCGAGTACCATCAGCCAGAATAGACAGTGCTGGCTGATTTCGATGGGACAGTTTTGATTGCGTACTCGATGCCGTACAATCTGCATGTGTCCTTACATATGCAATTGTAGGAATCCAATATGAGCTACGGTGAAGCGACGACTTTCAAAACATGTTGTCTTGGTCTATTTTTGGGTTTTGCTGTTTTGAGTTCCGGTTGCGGGCAATCGAACAACAATATGCCCGAAACACGAGAAGCCATCATTCAACAACCGACTCCCGTGACACCTGTGGTTGCCGAGTCGGCGCCAGTCGTTGATCCAGCTGTCGAGCCTGAAACGCCAGCAGAAACAGTCGTCGCTGAACTCGATAAACCTGCAGACCCGCCAGTCGATCCAAAACCTGAAGTACCAACGCCCAAGCCTCAGGAAACGGTCACACCTCTAGTTGAAACGCCACCAGCAACGCCTGATGTCGAGCCGAAAGTGAAATCGCTCGACGAGCAAGTTGCCGATTTCGTCGTACCGCCGGTCTGGCTAGACGACGTCAAACCAGCATGGGATGTTTCGAAACCGTGGAAAGAAGGACGCCTTGAAATACGCCGCTTGTTGGGATTGGGCAAGGATAAGCAGCGGCGTGAAGCCCTGAAGCTGATGTGGGATTATCTCCAAAAGGAAGATATGGGGAACAGACATGAGTACCCGATGTATACGCATTTGGGTGTCGAACCAATTTGGTCTGTGAAGGCTCACCTAGAGTTCTTGGCAGAGGATCATCCCAACCCACCCCTGTATGCAATGAAGTCGTTAGCAGCCATCTACATGGAATATGGCGAGTTCGAAAGGGCCGAGAAACAGATCGAGAACGGCATGAAGAACTTACCGAAGCCTCCGTGGCGAGTCAGTCGAGAGGCTGAGTTCCACGACGCGTTCGGTGACTTGTATGCGGCATGGGGAAAGCTCGACAAAGCGAAGCATCATTACGAAGAGGCGATTCGCATCTATCCAACTGCGAAGCCACCGTACGGTCGTCACCTGCTGCCGCGAAGAGCTAAGAAGGTTCAGTCCAAGCTGGAAATGCTCTCGTACGATGCCCTTGAGACAACGCAGCTTAAGGACGGAACTTACCGTGATCGAGCGTTAGGTTACACCGGTGACTTAAATCTGACGATCAAAGTCGGCGGCGGACGCATCCAGGATATCGACATTAAGCACACCGAGAAAATTGATCAGAACGCTTGCGTGTTAATTCCCAAGGCAATCATTGATCAGCAGTCACTCAAAGTCGACGGCATTAGCGGAGCCACCGTTACGAAGGATGCGATCGTTGCCGGTACTTACCGAGCACTCAAGCAAGCGGGGCTGAAATAATGGCAGGGCGGAAAGCGAACCTGTTCTTTCCGTACTTAAAGAAAAGTCGCCGAGTCGGCTTGCGAGGAAAGCTGTACCGCATCCTGATGCGAATCGGCCCGGTAACTCGCAGCTCCCCCTTTCGACGAGCGGTCCAAGCGGTATGTCTGGCCGCGTTTCTCTGAGCGTTCTTTTATGTTTGCTGGCCGTACTCGACAACGTTCGATGCATCCACCTTTCATGGGAAAGAATTCTATCCGGCTGATTTCTTCCTGTTGATTGATCCGCTCGTCGGCTTTTCAACGGCTCTTGCAGGTCGCGTTTTGAATTGGTCGACACTTTGGTGGATGATTGGGATTCTGGCCTTTTGCATCCTCGTACCGCGAGCATTCTGCGGATTCTTTTGCCCGCTCGGCACTTTGATTGACGCGTTTGATTGGCTGATCGGACGCCACTTCAAACGATGGCACCTAGCCGAAAACGGTCCCAAGGGTATTTGGGTACATATCAAGTATTACATTCTTGCTGGCGTGCTGATCACTAGCGCGATGGGAGTTCTGACGTCGGGCTTCTTTTCGGCCATCCCTGTGTTGACGCGTGGCTTGTTGTTCACAGGTGGGCGTGCTCAGCTCTGGGCGATGAAGGGCGAGGCTCACTTGCCACCTGTCGGCTGGACTTTTTACTTATCGATTGGACTGTTTGCTACCGTGTTTCTGCTTAGTCTGAAAGGACGGCGATTCTGGTGCCGCTATGTCTGTCCTAGCGGTGCGTTGCTATCGGTGTTCAACTTCTTTCGCGTCGGTGAACGTAAAGTGACAAGTTCGTGTGTGAACTGCAACTTGTGTGTCGAGATCTGCCCATTCGACGCGATCCATGAAGACTACACTACTCGAACCAACGACTGCACTTACTGCCAAAGTTGTGGTGGCGAGTGTCCCGTTGATGCGATCAAATTCGTCACTCGTTGGGACGATGAGGAATTGAAGGAGCCCGGAACTCCCGAAGTTGAAAAGAGACCGCTTTCTCGCCGAGGCTTCTTGAGTGCCGCGGCGTTCAGTGCAGCCGCAGCCTCTTTGACGCGATACGCAAACGCCCAGCAAGGTGATTTGCCCAAGCCGCTTCGCCCGCCCGGAAGCGTGCCTGAACGCGAGTTCCTCGACCTTTGTATTCGCTGTGGCGAGTGTTTCAAAGTTTGCCCTGGTCCGGTCTTGCATCCCGCTGGTCTGGAATATGGTCTGGAGTCGATGTGGACACCGGTCGCCACACCAGATCACGCTGGCTGCCATCAAGACTGCAATTTTTGTACGCAGGTTTGTCCAACGGGAGCGATCCAGCCGCTGGACTTGTTGGTGAAGCGTGCCACTCACATGGGCTTGGCTGAGGTCAACACGAAGACGTGTTTGCCGTTCCGAGAAGATGGCCGAGAAGATTGCGATTTGTGTTATCAAGAGTGTGTTGACGCGGGTTACGATGCCATCGAGATGAACCCCATTTCTCTTCCCGTCGATCGTGAGGAATTGGAGATGATGGGATTCGCAGACGCTGAAATCGATGAAATGGCCACAATCAAAGCGCCATTTGTCGATGCAGACAAGTGCGTCGGATGTGGAATCTGCACGTATCGCTGTCACACACGTTACGTCATTCAAGAGCAGCGGCTCAGTGAAGCAGCCATTCCTGTTGTCGCGAAGAATGAGCACAGGCAGTTGAGATTCCCGGCCAAGCCAGACGATTTGGGCACACCGAAAACCGAGTAGGTGTCGTCATGGAACACCGAGCTTTATTCGTGGTCGTCCTGAATTCGTGGGGCGAAACAGTAGGATAAAGCAGGCCCCACGAATTACAGAGCCGAGCGGGTGTCATCAGGGATTCTTGCGAATTCCACTACGACTCCTAGTGATTACTTCCCGGCGGCGTCAGCTTCGGATGCGTCAATCAGACCGTCGTTATCTTGGTCGAGCTTCTTAAAAGCCTCGTCGTTCCCTAAGAACTCGCGACGCGAAACGTCACCGTCTCGGTTGAAGTCCATCTTTCGGAACCACGCTGGTCCGGCTGTTGGGTCGACGATGCGAGGACCGTTGGTTTGCGCCATCATTTGAGCCTGCGTTTGAATCGTCAAGAACTCCGTCTGACCTGGCGCGATCGAGATTTGGTAGTTGCCGACCAGTTCCACGGCGGCCAATGATCTGTCTTGGTCTTGGTCGTGGGCCTTCAATTGTTCTAAGCCTTCACCAAATTCTCGCGGGCTGATGCGACGGTCGTTGTTCTTGTCCAGGATTTCGAATAGCGTCTGACCATCTTGCGTGACGGTCATCACGATTCGGCTTTGTGAGAGGATCGAGCGTTGCTGAATGTAGGCGGTGATCTCTTCGACGAAGACCTTGCCGTCACCGTCTTGATCCACATCATCAAAAGATGCACTCGGCAATTGAAGGCCGCCGAATTCGGTGGCACTTAGGTATTTATTCTTGTCTCCGTCAGCTTGCCGAAATCGAATCTTGAAGAAAGACACATTGTCGGCGAATCGGATTCTTGACCGTCGGCCACGCACGGGAACTTTCCATCCGGACAAATCGACATCCAATGGATTGCCGGAAGCCATTACCTGTGGCTGGCGCTGTTTCGCGTTTTTATCGCCTTCGCCGACGACCTTCATGACAGAGACGGTTGTTCTTCGAGTCCTTGGATTCGGCAATTGCACCAACAGTTCGACGTGGGCTGTTGGGTGTTTCAGAAACTGTTTGAATTCTTTGGAAGTCAGCAGCCCGTCGCTATCGCGGTCGGCGTGTTTGATAGCTTGTTTAGGAAGGCCAAGCTCTTGAGCGCTCAGCAGTCCATCCGGACGATCGGAACCTTTGGCTCGATCATAGCGTTTGATCAGACGCAGTCCGATTTGATCGATGTTGGATTCCTCGAGCCCCTGGAAGGCGGCCGCGGAATCTTCGACTTCTCGTTCGGTCAGAAGGCGAGCGTTGGGGTCGCGAAACGGTTGGAGTTCGACATTGCTGAAAGCTCCATCATCATCTCGGTCGAGCTTGTTGAGTGTCTCGCGTGCTTTGAGAAGTTCCTCGGGCGACAATTGTCCGTCCGAGTTGATGTCGAGTTTGGGAAACAGCTCTACCGACAAAGCTTGTTTGGTTCGCATGCTGACAACGAAGGGACTTGCCATGGCGCCAATGACATGATTGGTGAATTCGGTAATCGAGATCGCATCGTCCTTTGGTGTCGTCTCCAGTTCTCGCCAGTTTTTGCCAGCGGCATTTCGGCGTTTCGGGTCGGCCGTCACTCGGCCGTACGATGGGATGTTTTGTGCTTCACCGTCGGTGAGCTTATCGTTCTTGTCCTTATCCAAAGTCTTGAAAATCTGAGCGGCGTAACGATCACGGATTTGGCGGATGTTTTGTGTTCCGAGATTTACATGAAATCGCACGAAGACAGGTGTTGCTGGCGCGAAGAAAACGACAACGTGGCCATCGTCGGCGGCGTCCTTCTCATCTGCGGCAACGAAACCGCCAGAGATCATGACGGCAGCCACGAGAATCCATCGGAGAGAAGTTGGCTTTTTCATGATGGCACCTGATTACGCACAGTTTTGATCGTTTATTTAACGCCCAGCCGAAGACGCCGGCGACCAAGACGCAATATAGGCTTTTGATCGCTTGCCCGAATGGAATTGTTCAGGAATCCCATCTCGGACTTCGTCAATTCGCCAGTTTACTTACCGAAATTGAACGGTGCACCACGCAATTGCTGGAATTTCTTCAGTTGCTCGGCATTCAAGACTGCGAGCAGATTGGTGTACAGCTTGTTTTCGCGGTCCGCCTCGGACTTTAGGAATTCGGCGGCTTTGCGGCGGCGCTCGGTTGGCTTGTACTTTCCCAGGTCGCGGAAGAAGTTCTTGCGAGTGGTGTTGTAAACCAAGAAAAGGTCGCTCACAGACGCTTGCTGCTCGGCGTTCAAACCAAGATTGGCGGCAAAACTCTGCTCGTTGAAGACGGCCACGCCGCGGCGCTGGACGACCAATTGTCGCAATCGATTGGCTTGAGATTTGTCGACGATCTGCAGGATCAACGCTTCCAACTTTTTTTGGCGGACATAATCTGCCGCCCGATGTTGCTCGAGTGCCTTGGCACGCGCTTCTTTTGACAGATTCTGCAAATCTTTCAGTTTGAGCTTCTTGCCTTTGTTCGTCTTGAAGGCTTCCCGAACCTGAAAGGTTTGCTCGTCGTTCAGTTTCAGTTCCTTTTGCACGCTGATTCGCTGAATGAGATCAAGCGGATTGGAGCCGACGTTCAACCCGGAACGCAAACCGAGTCCCTTTGATTGTGTCGTTTGCTTCGGCTTTTCGTCTGCGAAACCGACCGAGCATGTCATAAGTACTACAATGACGCTTCGTGCAATCATGTTCGCCTCCCGAGAGATAACATCAATCGACCAAGAAGACGGTCAACGATCTTGGCCCGTGAACTCCAATGACCAACGATTGTTCGATATCCGTTTTCGATGGCCCAGAAATGAACACACCAAACGTGTTATCGACAAATTCCAGCTGCTGGTACGCCTTAAACATGTTATTAACAATGTCGTTTATTGACACTACCAGTGCTAGGTGTTGGACGATGATTCTTCCTTGATCCTAAAAGAGTTCTGATGCGGCACGGATGTTCGCACGCATGTGGTCTAAATTCAAGCTTCCCACAATCAGACTGCTGACGGCGGGATTGGAAAGAACGAAGCGAATCGATTCGGTAGGATCGAGGTGTCCCGAAGCAAGACCTTTCTTGACAATGACGCCAATGCCACGCTGCGCCGCTTCAGCCATCACGGTCTCGTGCGAAGCATCATCCAGGTGATATTCGACCATGATTGCGTCAGCCCATTCGAGTGCCGCGCGGGCTCCTTCCACAGATTTTCCCGAAAAGCCGATCAATCGCGTCTGACCGCTTGCTCGCGACTCTCGCAAGACATCGACAACATCGGTGTCGTTTTGAATTTCGACGTCTTGGCCATTGGAATGCACGAAGATGCAATCGACACCGTCCGTTTTGAGATTACTGAGGCTCTGTTGAATACTTGCCGAGACTGCGGTTGCGGAAAAATCGTATGTAGAAACGCCATCCACGAACGTCTCGCCCACCTTGGTTGACAGGACAAGTTGCTCGCGGCGGGCCGAAACGAACTCGCCAACGCGCTGCTCGCTAATGCCGTAGGCCGGAGCAGTATCGAAGTAGGTGATGCCTTCTTCGCACAGCGAACTCATCAGCGATTGAGCAGCCGCGTCATCGGGCAAGTCGTACGCTTGTGGGTACTTGGCCTTTTGATTGCGGCCGATTTTGAATGAGCCAAAACCAATTGGGCTGACAGACAGGCCGCTGTTTCCGAGTGGACGTGGTTTCATGGGACGCGTTTCGACGGATTCGACATTTTCTCTGGGAAGCTCATCACTCGGAGAGTGATGGCTACTTTCTTTTCGCGGATGATAACATCCTACTAGTAACTTGCTAATTGATCGCGAAGGAGTCACGATCTGGGACGGTACGAATGAGTGATTCTATCGGATGAGGAAACCTATGATGACATCGAAATCGACAATCGCAATCTTGGCAATTTTGTCCACAAGTTGTTTATTCGCCGACGATGAAAAGGGCTTTCGCCCGTTGTTCAATGGCAAGAACCTGGATGGCTGGGTCTTGGTTAACACGGCACCTGCGACATGGACCGTGAAAGACAACATGCTGATCTGCTCGGGTAAGCCGATTGGCGAAATTCGCACGAACCGGATGTATCAGAACTTCATTATGGAAGTCGAGTGGCGGCATATGGTGCCCAAGGGGAACGCTGGCATCTTTGTTTGGGCCGATGACATTACGGCTCGTGGAGTGCCGTTTCATCGCAGTATCGAAGTCCAAGTGCTCGAGAATGCTTATGGCAACACGCGTGGTTACACGACGCATGGCGACATCTTTCCGATTCACGGAGCCAAGATGACCCCGATCAACGGGCGAGGCGGCAGCCGAGCTTTTCCTACTGAGAATCGATCGAATCCCAGTCCAGAGTGGAATCATTACCGAATCACATGCATCGACGGCACAATCTCGTTGGCCGTCAATGGCAAGGTCGTCACCAAAGGGAAAGAGTGCAATCCCAGAAAAGGCTACATCTGCTTGGAATCGGAAGGCGGCATCGTCCATTACCGAAATATGAAGATCAAGGAACTTCCTGGAGCCCCCGTCGAAGATCGCTACACGGCGATTGCAAATCGCGGGTTTCGTACGCTTTATACTGGCCTTGATCTGAGTGGTTGGGTCGCGGTCAAAGACAGCGGGTGGCAGCCAAGCGACTGGGTTCTGAAGTACTCGCCCAAAGGGGACGCCGATGGCACGCTGACAACGAAAACCGAATTCTCCGATTTTGGTTTCGTCTTCGACTATCGACACGACGCGAAGTCGGAACCGGCGACGGTCTTACTTCGCGGAAAGTCGATTGTTCTCGAATTGGATAATGAGAATGGAGTTCTCGCCAAACATTTGCCGAAACCCGGCGGCTGGGTTCGAATCGAAGGCACGTTGAAAGGCAACCAGCTGACGTTGTCGGTGAATGGAAAACGAGTGCTCAACGGCAAGCGGATGAAAGACGCCGCCGAATCCGGTCCCATCAGCATTTCGCCCAAAGGAGCGATTCAGTTTGCGAATTTGTATGCACGTGATATCAAGGATTGATTGTTGCTTTCTCGTTTTTTTTTAGTAGGTTTGATCCGCTTAGATCGACTAATTCGAATCTTGGTTTCTGGAAAGCTTGCAGGAAAGTCTTGATAGGGAAAGTCGTCCTGGAAAGCGAACGCGTTGCGCTCCCACTCAAGGATCTGAATGGTTTGCGCGTCGACGACTTCATACCACATTGCTGGGCGTTCTGCTTGGAATGGGTAAATCAATGGCAAGGCATCGGAATTTGGAATTTGGGATTTGGATGTCCAATTGTGGATCATTCAGATCAAGCGTGTACAGCAACTGCTCAACATAAGATGTACCTGGAAGTGTTGACCCCTGAAATGTGTTTTCTCCACCAAAAGAATGGTTGAATTTCGAGCGGCCTGGGATAAGCCGCCGACTGTGCCAATTGTCTTCTTTCGCGGTGAATATCGTCGGTACATCGATCGACAACATGCTTTACTACTTTGCGGTCCGTGACAACGTCGGTTCGAGCCACAGAGACCAATCCGAACCTGGCCCGTCCTTTGTGGGATGCGTCAGCAGCTCGATTTCCTTGACACCATCAAGGTCGATGCGGAATTCTCTCAGCTTTCCGGATCGAGTCGTTCGCGACTTCCACACGCTCTTTCCGTCGGCCTTGATCTCGAACTGCACGGAACCGTTATGGCTGGCATCGATTCCTGCCTTGCCCGTCAACATTTTCCACATTCCGCCGACCTGATAAACGTGTCGGGCGGGAGCGTGGGCATAAATGCCAGTCTGGAAGATTCGACCTGCGGACTCGAGCAAGACCGTCGGACTTGGAACGCGATCAAACGTTGGGCGAGCCCAACCGACTTTGATTTCACTGGCTTTGAAGTTTGTCAGTGGAATCTCAGTTTCGTCGCCGTCGTAATCCGCGGGTGTTTGAGTCGGAGATTGACGTGTCAGTCGAGCGGCGATTTTGGTGGCTTGCTCTGACTTCAGGTGGCTTGCAAGTTTGTTTGCCGCAGCTTTGTCCTTGCTTTGAATCGCCGCGATGATTGATTTCAGGTCAAGGCGCAGTTGCATCACTGATAGATCAGGAGTGCCGTCGTCGGCGATCCGATACGGATAGCTGAATCGAGTCTGAGACATCTGGGCCGCAGCCGAGCCATTGGTGTGAAGCGGAAAGAGCCTCAATTGCCCAAGCTTGCCCGGTGGAAGTGCTGTCGTGCTGAGCGAGAATTGACCATCCGCATCGGGCACAGCAACCGCTGTCGTCGAGTTATAATCGCCACCGCCTTCTGGGTCGAAGTAAGCAACCACGCCGTAGACGGGCGGCTTTCCTTGAACCACGCCCGACACGTTAATCGCTTTCTTATCCGCAGTTACTTTGAGGCCATCGATTGATGCTTTGGCGGTTGTCTCGAAACCCTTTAACGAGCCTGAGAACTGTGGGTGCGAAGCCAAACGCATCGCGTGCGCCAATGTGATGAAGCTGCCGGGACCGTCACCTCGGACTTCATCGCCATAAGTTCGATTGCCCGATCCCATCAGTGCCGTGCCACGAACGGCTTCGTCTGGGCGTTCCTTGCAATGTGGCAGCCCCAACGCATGACCAAGTTCATGAGCGATACCGCCGATGAAAATCGAATTGTGTTTGCCCAGCGAAATACGTCCGTATTGGCCGTCGCTGATGATCGGCTTCTTCAGCTTTAGGTTGAGCGAATCCAACTCGGGCGAGTCCAATTGCCAAGCCGTGCCACCGAGATACGAACCGCCTGCGTAATAAGGTGACTTGTGCCGAAAGACTTTTCGCTCTGCGTCCCATGTTGCCAGATTGCAGAAGATCAAGATCGTCTCGTCCTCAGCCTGAATGCCGGCTTTCTTGAGCACCGGCAGACATTCGCGCCGAATCTCGCCACCAGATTGAACTGCGTAGTGACTGGCTTCGAACTTTCCCGTCACGGTACGGAGATCGAGGAGTTTGTCATCAGCGATTCTCAGATTGAAGCTACGCTCACCGAAGCCATGTCGACTCATTTCCTTGGCGTAGAAATCCTGAATATGCTGCATCATACGAGTCAGTCGAGGACGGTAATCCTTCGGCAACTCGCGATCGGATGGTGTCCAACAAACGATGTGCAAATACCGTTGGTCCTTTTCAGGCTTCTGGTTGTGCCAATCGTCTAAGATAGCTCTGGCCGCCTTAACTAGTGCCTGCGGCTTATCGGCGGCGTCGACTGTGGCGCAGACGACGAGAAGCAATGCGATAAGGAATGATGATTTCATGAAATTGGACGCGAAGGGGATTGAGTTCATTCGTTTTGCTCTCCTGAATGCCGAACACACGAGAGGTCATTTGTAACTATCTTGCGGGGCGGTAGCAAACAGCAACCGTTTCGAACTGTGAGAGCCCGTGATCGGGACTTGCCCACCACTTGCTCTGTTACGAGAAGATTCAGTGTAATATTCGAGCACACCTCACAATGACCGTATGCGGGACTCGTCGTTATGAAAGCTCACGTCGTTTTGTTGCTTTTACTCGCAAGGATCAGCAGCGTTTCTGCTGAGGAAACCGGCCTTCGCGCGGGCGCGGCCAAATCTAACATCACCCCCCCATGGGCGTTCCGCTTGACGGTACGATCATGCAGATCGGCCCTGCGAAACACGTTCATGACGAATTGTGGGTTCGTTGTTTTGTGCTGGACGACGGCGATACGAAGCTTGCCTTTGCCGAAATCGACAACACGAAGTAGCTATCTAGAAATCGACGCCGAGACAAAGATTCGTGACGGTCTGCTGAAACTGTTGAAGCAATTGAAGACCGAATGACTTTCAACTCGACGGACATGTCGTCAGCCGACGATTTCACTGATGTCGATTAAGTGCAGTTGCCGGCCCTGGTTCTTGTGCGGCGCGTCGACACAGACGTAGCGACTGTCAGGGCTGAAACGCGGGTGTGTGTCAACGCGCCATTCGCCAGTATAGATTTCCGGAAGATGGAACTTGCCCAGATCGATGCGGCGACCAGTTGCCACATGATAAAGGTGAGGAGTCTGCAGACGATCAGGCCCCTGAGGATAGGTGTCGTTCAGAATCCACTCGTTGCCGGGCAAGTAACTCAGGTGCCCGCTGCCATCGAGAACGCCGCGGCCTACCTGTTTCAGAATTCCGTCGTTCCGATCCTTGAACAGGAAGTTGCCCCAGCTTGTACTGCCTTCATAATTCTTCGACTGCGAAAGAATGTGTTCAGGATCGCGCCAGATAAAATGCGAAGCGTAGCCGTTGGGAATCACGATGCGAATATCGTTGCCATCTGGATTGGCCGTAATCAATCGAGTGAGACGCTTTCCATTCGGATAGCGCCAACGGTGAAGCGCGATGAAACGCGATCCATCTGGATTGAACAGCAAGTGGTTGAAATAGTGTTTAATTCCCGGAGAGTTATTCGGGATTTTTCCCAGCTTTGTGACGTCGGCCAACGAAATAATCAGCTTCGCTTGGCCAGTCTCGAGATCAACGTGGAATATCCCTGAGTCCTTCGGTGCCAGGTCGTACTTGTGCTCATCGTCCACACCGGCGTAACCATAACCTGGCCTGACAGCTGCGATGCGGGAAAAGTCTGGTGTGACGGCCGACTTCCCATCGGGACTGACCGAATAGATCGGATGCGGAATCGTGCGAGCTTCTCGACTGTGTACGTCGAGAATGTGGCTAACGAACCTGTCGCCGACGCGATCATTCCAGATCACTTTCGACTTCGAGCCCGGTAGCCATTGAAGCATGCATCCCTGTTGCCAATTCCACGCGTTGCTTTGCCCTAGGTCGATCCAGCGATCATCGTCTTTGAGATCGACCATACCGATTGCGATCACGTCATCGCCTGTTGGCGAACGGTGCTGGAAGGGAACTTGCATGCCAAGTACATAGCGGCTGGTCGGATCGAATTGCAGCTTGTCGTAATAACCGAACCAGTGATGCCGCGGGCTGCTGGTCAATACGCGTGTTGGCGGATACTGGCTCTTCGTACGACCGATCGCACTGCGGCCTGTGATCAGTGCGGCGGCACCAAAGACGCTACTCTGCAAGAATTCACGCCGAGTGGGTTGAATGTTCATTCAAGTCACCTTCTTAAACGCGTCGAGCTCTTCAGTCGCGGGTTTGACTTCCTTACCGGCGGCTAGCGCCATGCCGCTCTCGAATTGCGGTACAGCGCTTAAGCTAAGATTGGCCGAACCACTTCTCCATGTACATCCGTTAGCCGGAAGCGTCGGCCTTGGAAGCGATGCGTAAACTGTTCGTGATCGATGCCAAGCAAGTGCAGGACCGTTGCCTGGAAATCGTGAACGTGAACCTTGTCTTCAACGGCGTTGAAGGCGAAGTCGTCGGAAGCACCGTAGCTGAACCCACGTTTGATGCCTCCTCCACTCATCCAAATCGTAAAGGCGTACGGATGGTGGTCTCGACCCCAGCGTGGTTTGTCGGAAATCTTGCCTTGCAGGAACGGAGTCCGTCCGAACTCACCGCCCCAGATCACCAGCGTGTCGTCTAGGAGGCCGCGTTCTTTTAGGTCCATGACTAAGGCGGCAGATGGCGCGTCGGTGTCTTGGCACTGGATTTTTAGCTGCGAGTTCAGGTTTCGATGCTGATCCCAGCCAGCGTGCATCAATTGCACGAATCGCACCCCACGTTCGCTCAGTCGGCGAGCCATCAAGCAATTCCACGCGTACGAACCTTGGATATGCACATCCGGCCCGTAACGTTCCAGGACATGTTTGGGTTCTTTAGAGAAGTCGGTCAGGTCGGGGACACTGGCCTGCATTTTATAAGCCATCTCGTACTGAGCGATCCGAGTGACGATTTCGGGGTCGCCAAGTTCCTGGTACTTCAACTCGTTCAATGCGGCGAGATCGTCAAGAATCCCGCGGCGCATCGTGCGAGTCATTCCGTTCGGATTCGACAAATAAAGCACAGGATCGCCGGAGCCTCGAAACTTGACGCCTTGGAATCGTGATGGCAAAAAGCCGCTGCTCCAATAGTGGTCGTAGAAAATCTGACCACACGAGGCTTGTTTATCGCGCGATGTCATCACCACGAAGCCGGGCAAGTCTTCAGCCTCGCTGCCTAGTCCATAGCTAAGCCATGCTCCCATGCTTGGTCGGCCGGGCATTTCCGAACCGGTCAAGAAAAACGTAATCGCCGGCGCATGATTGACTTGCTCGGTATGCATCGACTTGATGAAGCACAAGTCATCCGCGATCGACGCCGTCTTGGGAAGGAAACTGCTAACCCAAGCTCCACTTTCGCCACGCTGTTGGAACTTGGTGATCGGTGCCAGCACAGGTCGATCCTTCTGGCCACCTGTCATCGTGCTGAAGCGTTTGCCTTGCTGGACGCTGTCGGGAATCTGCTGTCCGTGCATCTTCTGAATTGTCGGTTTGTAGTCGAATAAGTCGACGTGCGATGGAGCCGCGTTCTGAAGCATATAGATGACACGTTTGGCCTTGGGCGGAAAATGGGGCAGTTCCGCCAAGCCCATCGATTGCTTTTCTTGTGCCGTTAAAGGTTGGCTGTCGTTGCTCATCAACGAAGCCAACGCTGCCGTACCGATGCCAACAGATGTCCGACCGAACAACTGCCGGCGAGTCATACTGGCTGCGGCATTGAAAGGCGAAACCGAATCTTTCATCTGACTTTCTCCTCAGGGTGAAGCAGTCATTGTAATCGATCGACCAGTTGAGCGGCAAATTCACGGCTGATCAAAGGAGCCTGAAGACACCCCTTCGATCCCAGACCATTGAAGTATGCCAGCTGAGGAAACTCGTGGTGAAACTCTGTCGCGGGTCGCTTATCCATCAAGATCGGTCGCACGGCGGCTGCTTGGTTGATCACACGGAAGGGCAGGGCGACCAATTCTTCAAGTCGCTCGTATAAGAACGCCCTGCCTTTCGAAGTAGGCGTATGATCAAGGTTGTCTCGATCGTAAGTTGCCCCGACAAGAAACTTGTGATCTCCAAGCGGTGCTAGCCAGATGCCTTTGTGAACAACCCGATGTTCGTTCAAGCCAGGAATCTCGACAGTGATCATCTCGCCTTTGGCCGCATCGAATTGTTTATCGGCGAACCAAGGATTCGGTGACGATTGAAAGCCTTGGCAGAGAACCAGTTGACGGGCGCGCAGACTAAGACGCGGGACTTCAGCGGAATTACACGACAGCTCGATCTCGTTGGCGATGTCAATTCGATCGTCCACAAATTCAATTTGTGATTCGAGGTATTGCCGGGATGCGTCGAGAAATGCTGGCACGTCAACTCGAGCAGCTGACGTCATCAACATTCCTCCCAAATCGTGACGGATGCCATTTGTTGTTGCTGCGGAGAGCTCAGTTGTTCGCTCACTAAGTTCCTCGCGCTTTTGTTCGTAGAGATCGCGTTCTTCGTTTGTCGCAAAGACGCGGACTGAAGGATCGACGGACAAGAATTCTTCGCCCGTTGCCTCTTCGACCTTGCGATAGAATTCGACCGCGACGGGCCAGAAATCGTCAAACCTCCAAGAAGGCACAAGCCGCATTCCAGTGATGGGCGTGATCAGCCCACCTGCCACGCGCGACGAGGCATTCGGATTCTGATCATCCACGACGACGCAACGAGCCCCTTGCCAGAATAGGTGCCAGGCGAGTGTCGTGCCGGCGATGCCTTGACCGATGATTGCGAAATCAAATTCTGACATGAGTGCGAGTCGCTTGATTGAGCAACGTGACCTTGCGTTTCAGACATTCTGTCTTTAATCTAGTCGTTCTTAAGTGGCGTAAGCTTCCAGCTTGCGAAGCTGTTCGTAGTTCCGCAAGCTGGAGGCTTACACCACTTGAGTTCAAATGTTCGAGGACTGTGATGGCGCGAACGCCACAAGATGTTACGGAAACCGAGCTTAGCATTCTGAACCAGCTTTGGGATCTGGAATCGGCGACGGTGCGCCAATTGGTTGACATCCTACATCCAGACGGCGGCAGTTCCGAGTACGCGACCGTGCAAAAGCTTCTTGAGCGATTGCAGTCAAAGAAATATGTGACTCGAAATCGAGACGTGTGGCCACACGTATTCGAGGCCACGGTGGGGCGGGACGAGTTGATTGGGCGGCGCTTGCAGAACACGGCCGACCAACTGTGCAACGGTTCCTTGCAGCCTTTGATCACCAATCTTGTACGGTCGAAGAAGCTCTCGACCGATGAACTCCAGTCGCTCCGTGAATACCTGGACGAGCTTGACGACCAGAACACTTAGACTTTCCCGGTTGTGAATCTCTGCAGTCGCGAAGATTTCTTCAAAAAAGTGCGTGAAATCTGGATTTGCGACGATAAGATATCAAGTGACGGACGCTAAACTTAGTGGGTGTTGTGAGTTACGGCGACATGGGGGATTCGTCGGGTTGTGCAAATCCGAGCTCTGGGCCGCTCAAGTTTCCAACGAAAGGGTGCTGTACGGCGTAATATAAGTGTTGGCACAAGTGACGTATCTGTTGAAATTGCAAGACATTGCGATCGGCCGAACAACAAAGTCACTCGCCTGCAACTGGACGACCGTGAGGTAGCCCCGCATGATGACGATGGCTGAACCTGACATCCAAATCGACGAATACATGGAAGCGGACAACGCTGCCAGTGACGCTCGGCTTGTAGACGAAGCCCGGCGTGGTGATCAACAAGCGTTTGGCCAGTTGGTGCAGCGGTACGAGCGGCGTTTACTTCGCGTGATCATGCGATTTATTCGTGACCGTGACGTCGCCGAGGACTTGGCCCAGGAAACATTCCTTCGTGTCTACGAGCGGTTGGGTCAATTCGACACATCCCGTCGTTTGGGACCTTGGTTGTTTCGAATCGGGGTTAACTTAACAGTCGATCATTTGAGAAAACATCAGCGCCGAATTCGTTGGGCGTTGTTTAGTGAAAGAACAATCGAGCGGACTCCGGAACCTGAAATATCGGATCCGCGCGAAGCGTTGGACTTGAAGCAGGAAGTCCAAATTGTCATCGAGCAGGTACCTGAAAAGTATCGCACGGTGTTGGTTCTTCGGGACCTAGAGAATTTCTCGACATCCGAGATCGCTTCCATCCTTGACCGGAAAGAGGCCACCATACGGTGGCGTTTGGCTGAAGCACGAAGTATGTTTCAGCGGTTGTGGGTGAAGCGAATGCAGCAATCGCAGGATTCGGTAGAAGACGAGAACGAATCATGAACTGTAAAGAAGCAAAATCACTGATTGCTTTGTGGGCCGGACAGGACTTGGACGACGCCGAGTTGGAAGCATTGCAACCTCATTTGGCCGAGTGCCCGAATTGCTCGGGACACTGGGACGAAATGAAGTCCAGCATGGACGCCTTGCAACAAGCCAGCGGCGAAGACCTTACCCGAGATGAGTTTGATAGCCTGTGGCCAAAGGTCGCGGCTAAGATTTCGACTCGTCAAGCGGCCTCTGGCAACGTGCGACGCAATCGTTGGTTGCCCGCAATCGCTGTTGCTGCCGTTTGTATCGCGGTGGCAGTGGTCATGAACTATCAACCTGATTTGAACATCTACGAAGTTGGGCAGGGCGTTAACCCCCGGTTGTTGCCTGACAACTTTGTCGAGTTCTATCCGGATGATAGCTTCAAGCAGTTGCAAGAAGTCGACGCACCGGTAGCGACGATCGAGGAAAACGTCGATCCTTCAACCTTGGGAGTTAACAAGGTGAGTATCGGTGGCTTCTAGCAGCCATCAATAATCGAGACACCAAATCCCGCCGTTGCAAAACGAGCGGGATTTTTTCATGATTTGTTGTACGTAGGATGGATTTCCAATCCGTCCGCGTCTGAAATCAATGGACGGATTGGCAATCCGTCCTACAACGGTCTTCCATTCCTCTACTTGGAACCAATAGCACACCATGCCGATTTTTGAATACCAGTGCCAGTCTTGCGAAAGCGAATTTGAATTGCTGATTCGATCTCGCGAAAGTCAACCTGCGTGCCCCGATTGTGGTTCTGATGAATTGGATAAGCTCATTAGTGCTCCGTCGGCCCATGTTTCAACGGGTGGGCTTCCAATTGCTTCCAGTTGTCCTCCTAGCGACGCGCCTCCGTGTGGACCGGGATGTTGTCGCCGATAACTGTCGAGAGGGCTAGCGGCGCGGATCGCGAGGCGGCTCTTGCCTTAATGGTGTCGCAATCCAATGTTGACGACCTTCTAGAAGCCGCCGAGTTCGGTGAGATCTCGCTCGAAGATTACCTGATCGCGAAAGCTGGCGAGCAGCATGTCGGTGCTGGCTTTCTCAAGTTTTGCTCGGATGGTACGGCCTTCGTTACGCAGCCAGTGGTCAAGCAAGGACTCTCGCACGACGCGAAAGACATTGAAGACGCCATCTTGAAGTTCGTCCGCTCGGAAGTCGACCGCTCAGATTGCTGGATCGCTCATAGTCTTCTCGAAATCAGTTCCCCAGCGCGACCAATTCTAGAACGAAACGGATTTGCGGCGTTCATTGAACTGACGCTAATGCATCTTTCCTTAGACGACGTCGTGTTGGCCACCGAGCCTCTCGAACTGACTGCGTCGAGTTTCGAGGAATCTCGGCGGCAACGCTTCGAAGCAGTTCTTGAATCCACTTACACAGACACTAGGGATTGTCCTGAGGTGGTGTCGCTGAGAACTTCTTCCCAGGCATTGCGAGGCCACGAATTGCAAGGCGAAGCGATTGCCGATGGTTGGCGGGTCTTCCAGCAGGCAGAGCAAGACGTTGGTATCATGCTCTTGGTCGAACATGGAACGATGCGGGCATGGGAGCTTGCCTACATAGGAATTTGCCCCGAGTTTCGTCGGCAGGGATACGCGAGAAAGATGTTGAATGGCGCTATCCACCGAGCAATCGCCGCTGGGATGGATTCGATGTGCCTTTGCGTCGATTCGCGAAACATTCGGGCTCAGCGACTCTACGAATCCTTGGGTTTCATCCCCAGCACGCAACAAGTTGTTCATGCTCGAATTCTGCGTGGCAAATGACAGCAGAATGAGTCTTCCGATAGCAGTGTAGATAGGCTTGCTCGATTAGCAAAGGAATGCGTATGATGATCATACACTTGTGCAGTGCAGGGATGATGGAACGTCCTCAAAGTCGTTTCGTTCTAAGTGGGCAATTATGACCATCAATATCTCGTGCGAAGCGTGCGGCCAGAAGATGAAGCTTGATGATCGTTGGGCAGGCAAGAACTTTGAATGCCCCAAGGGCAGTTTTGAATTCCGTGTCCCAGGCGAGAAGCAAGCAAGCCCTCCACCGCAAGAGACCGACGGAGAATTCTTCTCGGCGTTAGGTGACACGGTTGTCGGTGAACGCCGGGCGAGAGGGTCAGTTGAAGAATGCCCTGACTGTGGCGATCTGACAAGTGTTTACTAAGACTGCTGTGAGTTCTGCGACGCGGACATGGACGAGCACCGCAACAGAAAGGTCAAGAAATGCCGGGGTTGCAGAGCCTAACTTGCTGAGGGAACGCGCTATTGTGTGCGATGCGGGCATCACGACTTTAGCGTTGAAGATGCCCTTGTGAGTGACTTAGAAGAAGAAGCATCAGTGGCTGATGAAATTATTGACTTGTTTAGGGATATAGTAACTCTTCAGTGGAGCCGATTCCTAAACCGCTAATGTAGTTTCAGCAGTGCTTGAGCGAACGCTTGGCCGATTTGGCTATATGTTTTGGCAGATCCCAAGTAGTGATAGCCTGCGTTGGACTTTCCTCGCTGTTCCAGCTTGCGTTCCTCGTCCGAGATCAGCTTCTTTTCGAAGTCGACCATGAAGGCTTTGATATCCGCCGCTGACATCTTTCCATCGGCGTTCTCGTGATTCTTGTTCTTCGTTCGTAGGGCGTTGGCCTTGCCACGAAACTGCTGTTTTTTGGCGTCGATGGCAGCGAGCTTCTGATCCCAAAACGGGGCCGTCTGCACAGCGACCACGTTGCCTTTGAATTCAGGGATGGACGCGGGGGCTGCCATTGCCTGACGGAAGTTGGAGTGCACCTTGTAATAGCGCGAGTCCTTATTTAGCGGCCCGCCGACGCCAATCACACCGATTACGAATGGCATTTTCGGTGCGTTTAAGTCCTTACGTACATCGCGAATAAAGTTGGCCATGCATTCTGTGTATTGGTAATAACCACCGGGTTGATCGCGTGTTGGGTACGTGCTTCGATCGACCATATCATTGAAGCCTTGGAACCACGCGAAGCCTGCGATTTCGTAGCCTTGCTCTTTGTCGTAGCTTGGCACGACACGTTTGGGATTCTTGAGCACAGCACGGACATGCTCGATCATTTGACGATATCTGGCCCCGGTCGCTGTTTTCAGCTTTTCGCGTTTTTCTTCGGTCTCGAAGCGGCGCGCATTTGCCTCGGTTTGTTTGTATGGCCCCGACGATGGCGGTCGGTAGTTCACGGCCAAGGACTGTCCGCCCCAAGCTGTCTTGATGATTAACACGGGTTGTTTCAGCGACTCTTGCATCGTGATACCGAAGGCCAATTCCGGGCCGATACGAGTTCCGAGTTCCTCGTAATTGCGCCCTGCCTGACTTCCGTAGCCAACCGTCAGCGGGCCGAAGACTTCGCGGTTATCGCCGTCGATGCGACCGCGAACTCCGGTCAAGAAAGAAATCCACGTGTTCTTGATCGTTCGATAGTTGCCGTCCGAGTCCTTCATTGCAGCCAGCAATGGTGAGGTCTTTGGATCGTCCCCCAGATAATCGAGGACTCGCAATTGCGCGTGTCCCTCCATATTGGATTGACCAGCAAGGATGAACACCTTGAGCGGTTTTTCGGCGGCCGAAGACAAGTTCGCCATCATCCCGACCAACAAAACAACAAACACACCCCAACGTGAGCTCTTCATGTCCGAACCTTTCTGTCTCGATTGGTTGATCCTGTTAGCTTAAAGATTAAGCCGTTAAACTCGCAAGTGATTGCAGCACAACGAATTAAAGCTTTACGGGCCGCCAATGCCACTTGTCGAACTGGATCTGGACGTCGACTCATCATCAATTCCGCATGATGTCGCTGCGTTTATTGATGAGGCCAAACGCCGCATTGACGAGTTTTTCTCGGGCGGAAGTTTTCAGAGCACAGGTTTTGTGCCCAGCGACTTCGAAACCGTGTACCTCGCATTGCGCGAAATCGTGAATCAAGGCCGGCATTGCGGCGAGTCGCTTTGCGAGTGGGGCAGCGGATTCGGAACGGTTGCTTGTTTGGCGTCGATGTTGGGATTCGAGTCAACCGGAATCGAAATTGACAGTGAACTCGTCGAGATCTCACGCGAACTGGCAGAGGAATTTGCAGCCCCCGTCGATTTCATGCACGGCAGTTTTGTCAGACGGGAGGACGAACATCTGGTTGACGAGGGCTGGTCGAACGCTGATCAAGGCCCGTTCTTTATGCATTCCGAGGGAGCGGCGACCGAACCTGGCTTTAACCCTGGCGACTTCGATGTCATTTTTGCCTACCCGTGGCCAGGCGAGGCAAACACGATCGATCTGTTGTTTGAAGCGGCGGCCCCTGTGGGCACGCTATTACTTACCTACAACGGAGATCAAACCGTGCGTCTGAAACGACAGGTAAGTTGAGCCAACGTCCGCAGCTGGTGTGACCTAAAACAGCGCTGGTGGCGGCTTCGGCCTCGCGACGTTCAACTTCATGCCCTCTCGCGCGGCGAAGACCAGCGTGGGAAGCTCCAATTCATGGGCACGCTTTGAAGCGTCGCTTGTCATATTACTGACCAGCGCATCAGAACTTTGGGGATCGTGATGTGTGAGGGCCAGCATGTCGGGCCGTGTTTGTCGGATTAGGTCGATACATGTGGCTACGGAGTTGTGGCCCCACCCGCGTCGTGTCTTATAGACCTCGTCCGTGTACTGGCAATCGATGACAACAAGGTTGGCCCCGCGGAAAAAGTCGAGCAACTTTTCATCGAACTCACGCGCCAGCATGTGGTCATCCAACAACGCATCCGAATTTCGGGCGATCTTATCTAACTCACAGTCTGTAGCGAAAACGAAGCTGGCGTCACCGGCATCAAATCGATAGCCCATGCAGCCATCGGGGTGCGGTAACGGTTGCGTTCGGACGTTGACATTTCCAATTTGAAATTGTTGTCGCACTTCCTTGAAGTCAAGGTTCGCTTGCATGGCTGCCAGTGGAATTGGAAAATAGTCGCCTTCCATTTGTCCAGACAGCATTCGCTTAACGCCACCATTCTCACGCGGCGCACCCCAAATCGTGAATTGATTTCGCGGCATGTAACCACAGCTGAAAAACGGAAACCCTTGAATGTGGTCCCAATGCAAATGGGTGAAAACGATGTGGCCACTGATTGGCCGCGCGCCAAACTCATCAAGCAAAGAAACGCCAAGCTCGCGAATACCACTTCCTGAATCAAGAATGATCAGTGTGTCTTCGTAGCGCAGCTCAACACAGGTCGTGTTGCCTCCGTACTTTTCTGTCGATCGACCAGGAGTGGGAATGGAGCCGCGAGTCCCCCAGAAGTTGACAATCATGTCACTCATTGATTGTCACCTTCCTCGTCGATGAATTGCCGCACGCGTTCGAACACGAACAGGTTTTGACCAAGTTGGATTGGGTCCCCGCTCCACAGCATGCAAGACCTGATCGGCACGCCATCAATATATGTGCCGTTGCTGCTGCCTAAGTCCTCGATAATGAATTCGTCTGACGAGGTGCGGCGAATCCGAGCATGCTGTCGTGACACGCTATTGTCGGAAATGTGAAAGCCTGCACTCTTGTCACGTCCAATCTCACAGCCGAACGATTCGATAAAGATTGGCTGGTCAACAGAACTCACGATGGGAGTTACGACTCCGACGATTCGCGTTGTTCGTTCGCGTCTCAGGAAATCCGATAAGTCGATATTGTTGAAGGTGTCGATCTGTTGCGGAAATGTGGTTTCTTCGTCTGTCGAGACTCCGCCGTGATCACGCTCACCATTCATGGTCAGCCTCAAGTCCAAGGAATGAAAGTTGGCCCGATGTCCTCATTCTTTTGGAGGAAACGTTGATTAATACAGTATCTTAGCGCGGTTCGAGATTGAAAGCAAAGCATCTTCGGCGGAAGGGCTTGGCATTCGAAGCGTTGTGGGAATCCCCAACAAAATCCCTCCTTCAGGTTGCGGCTTTGACTTAAATCCGTGATCGTTCTACGATCGAATAGTGACGCAAACACCGGGAGCGTACGCGGATCTGGTGACCGCCCTGGGCTTCAAACCCAGTGTGGCCGCTGAAAAGTGGCTAGGTGGGTTCGA
>PBMZ01000117.1 GCA_002722955.1 Planctomycetaceae bacterium
CCCTACCTCATCGTCGATCGCAAATGCTGGCAAGTTTTGAGCCTTCGACCACTTCCTTAGTACTGGCTTCCATAGCCGAGATTGCTTCGGCGGTATCGTTTTGAATGGCTTTGATCAGAGTTTCGATTTGTTTCGTGGCGTCATTACTATGCTCGGCCAAGCGTTCGACTTCTTCGGCGACGACAGCGAAACCTTGGCCTGCTTCTCCAGCCATGGCGGCTTGGATCGAGGCGTTCAATGCCAAGATGCTGGTTCGGTCAGCGATGTCACCGATCAATTGAACGATTTCACCAACCTCTTGCGAGGTCTCGCCAAGACGCTTGATCCGCTTTGAGCTGTCTTGCACTTGGTCTCGAATACGAGTCATACCATCAATCGTATCCTGCACGGCCGTGGCTCCCTTGGCGGCTCGATCGCGAGCGGTTTGAGCAACAGCGGCGGACTGCGATGTGTTCGCAGAAATGCTGTGGACGGAATTGGCCATCGACTCGATGGCACCAGAAGTGTCGAGAATTTGCGTGCTTTGAGCTTCACTGTCAATCGAAACTTCTTGCGTTCGCGAGTGAATCTCGTTGGCGGATGAGCTGACGTGATAAGTCGCTTCTTGCACGTTGCGAACGATGCCTCGCAGTTGTGCGACCATGTCATTAACGGAGTCAGCGATAGCTCCGGTCAGGCTGTCTTCGACTTCGGCTTCGACGGTCAAGTCACCCGAAGCAATCGCAGCCACCTCACTCTTAAGTTGTTTGACGGCCTCTTCAATTCGATCGCGTTCATCCTTCGACTGAATGAGCGAGAGCGTGTTGTCGCACATCGCGTTCAAAGCTTCGGCGACTCGGCCCAACTCATCGTTGCTAAGCACTTCAGCCCGAGCATCTAAGTCGCCCATGCCGATGTTTTGAAGCATGTTCGTGATGGCGTTGGTTTGTTTCAGAAAGCTGCGAGCAACCACAAATGGCAGCAACAGGACAATGACGCCACCGCCTAGCCCAAACCAAATAGCATTCGCCCCGATGGTCTTGAGCGGCGATTGCACTTCGCTCAGTTGCATTTCCGTCACGGCGGCCCAAGTCACAGGCTTAATGCCGCTGGCTTGATTGCCAGCGAGAACAGTGATCGGTGCCCAAGAACTCAGCACGCGAGTTCCTTGGAATCCTTCGATAATTTGCGTGCCCGATTCTCCGTCAAACGCGGCCTTTGTCGCTGACGTGTTGACTTTGACGTCCGAGTTCAAGACTGTCGAATCAACTCCCAGGGTCTTCACGAATCGCGAGTCATTGCGGAATCGGCGATCAAAGCCGACGACATAGTTCTCACCGGTTTCGCCCAAGCCCGTGTGATCGTTCATGATCGTGTTGATGGCATCAATGGGAAGTTGCAACACGGCGACAGCGCTGGTAACGCCATCGACGATGACTGGCGAAGCAACAAAAGCGGCAACCGTCGATGACGGCGTGTAAGTCGAAAAATCGCCGAAGGTGACAGCATCGTCTTGCTTGATCTCCGCGGTCTTTTGCACGATTCGTCCAAGTGACGATTTCGCGGACGAGCCATTCGTCAGCGAGGTTATGAAGTCGACGTTCTTGTCCACGGCATAAATCAAACGTCCGGTCTTCGCATCGAACAACAAGACGTTTTCATAGTCAAAACGATTGGCGAACTCGGGAATCACCGAGTGATACTTCTTGTGGTGATCGCCATAGCTGGAGTTGTCGGTTTTGGCGGCTTCGTCATCAGTCGCGTTTTGGTAGTAGTAGGACTGCAAATAGACGGCCTTGTCGTCCAACTGGCCAATCAACTCATCGACAGACTTGCCTTCGACGACGTCATTCTGGCCGTAGATCGATTTCAGTTCTTCTCGCAAATCACCAATGTTTTCTTCGCTCAATTCAGTCTCGGCATCCAGTGTCGCCAGGGCTTGTCGAAAGCCGACCGTAGCTTCTTGCACCATCGGATTCTCTGAGAACGTGACAACTTGATCCTGCACGTTCGAGAAGTAAGTCTTGAGCTGCTGCGACTTGACCTGGCGAATCGCTTCCAATTGATCCGACGCTTGTTGCGTCAGAGCCTTCTTGGAAGAGAACAAGATCGCCGATCCAAGCAACAACACCGGGATCAGGGCAACGACCAACAGTGTGAACAGAATCTTGTTGCGGATCTTGCCCGTGATGAAACCCAAAAGCCCCGCACTTGAGCCGGCGAATCACGAATCGATTGATGAAGTCGCTGAATTGGAGAACTTGCAATCGACAATAACGGACATGCTTGATCTGACGCAAACCAGTGCTTCGGTGGTGTCATCTGATGAAGTCGAAGAAGGCGTTGGTGAAGAGCAAGAGGCCGAAGCTACCGATGACGCTAGCAATAAGAATACATCGGAAAACGACACGGAGACGCCAAAAACCAATCAAGCCACCGGAAAGCGGCCGACTTCGAAACAGTTGAAAGAGGCTGAAGATCGCATGCGGCAACATTTCCGCTCGAAGCGATTCTCGAACGGCTTGTCGGCGATCCTAACGGCCATCTTAACCTTCGTCTTCTTGGGGACGACTTTGATCGAAAATCCTTCGTCGATTTGGATCGGTCTGGTCGCTGCCACGGTCAGTGTCTTGCCAATCGGCGAGACGCTTATGGTTCACCGTCGGTTACAAGGTTTGGAGCAGCAGAGTCGGGAACGACTGGCCTCGACAAGCAGGGTCAGTCGGCAGGTGGCTATACCTCGAACCGAAGCTGAATCCGAGACCAACAACGACGATGCCACAGCGCAACAGTTGGAGTCCAGCGTTTAGGCGCTCTCGGCTGGCGGCCAAAAGAATGTTTGACGACACACTAGCATTCACCGCGACGATGTGTTTCCAACTGAGAAATCACCTCGCTGAGACGCGGTCGCTGACTTGGTTCTTTCGCCAAGCAATTCATGCAAAGCTCTTTCAGCCAGAGGCTACCGCGATCAATTTGCTGCGGAAGTTTTGTCAAGACGTTTCCAAGCGCCAAAGGTGCGGTTTGGCCGCGAGAGGGAGCCAACCCAGTTAAGAGCGTATACAAGACCGCTCCCAAGCCATAAACGTCGGTTGCCGCCGCGACCTCGCCCCAAGCATTCGAGATTTGCTCGGGTGCCATAAATGCCGCCGTTCCTTCAATTCGCGATGTCGAATCCGAGGCTTCGGTAATGACGCGAGCCATTCCAAAATCGGTGACGTGAATGATGCCATCATCGCCGAGTAAAACATTACTTGGTTTCAGATCACAATGAATCACACCGTGTTCATGGCTGTGCTGAATCGCGTGAGCAATTCGATACGACCACTCGATGATACTCGCTTCTTCCGGCTGCCCTTGATTGATGATGGACTGTAAGTCTTGCCCCTCGATGTAATCGATCACAATGAAAAAGCCACCATTGGGCGTTCTTCCGAGGCCATGGACTTGGATGATGTTTGGATGAGTCAATTTGGCAATGGTTGAAGCTTCGTCAACGAATCGTTGCACAATCGTTGGCACGCTGAGGAAATCGCGACGCAAAAACTTCACGGCGACGGTCTGCGATGTTTCACGGTTCGTCGCGCGGTACACCTTGCCGATACCGCCGCTGCCGACAAGCTGCTGGAGTAAGAAGTCGCTGTACTTCAACGGCGCGTCACATTGAACTGACGACTCGGGTTGATTCTGAGCAACTCGGTAATGAGACGACTTGGCCGGCAAGGGCACAGAGAATTCGGATGGCAAAGAATCAACACGTTGTTGCAATTGATCTCGAATCAAAGCCAGCGTGCGGCGGACGGTTCGCTCGGACTGACCAACGCGTTCGGCAATCTCCACCGCAGTGTAATCCTGCAAACGCAATTCCAAGACTTGTTGTTGTTTCGGTGTCAGCGACGCCATCAAATCCTCAAGCTGATCGCTGAACTCGACAACCTCATCCGGTGTTGGTTCGCGTCCCAAAAGCTTGGCGTCGAAAGTCACCGACCCTTCAGACTCAACCCGAATGTCACGTGTTGCCGCTTGGTGATGATTGGCTTCGCGGTAGAGCTTTCTTAGCGTGATCCCCGCTAGCAGTCCCCACAGATGCATTGTGTCTGGATCGTAACGGTTGCTACGAATGACTCGAAAGAAACTTCGGTAGGCCGACATGACAACATCATCGGGATCGACGCGTCTCTTCAAGCGAGCCGACATGCGGACTCGAGCCAGCTGCGTCAATCGGTTGACGTATCGGTAATACAGGTCAGCGGCAGCATCCTCGTCTCCGGCTGCGTATTGTCCGGCAAGTCCGGCGGACTCGTCACTCACGGTTGCGACACCTCGGCTTGCTGCCTGCCTGAAAATATTCTGAAAAACGGAAGTTTTCCCGATTTTCGTGTCCGGAAAAACTTCAAGAATTGCATTCAACCGGTGAGCAACACCAACATGTCCTCACCGGAGAATGAATCCCATGGCTTTTGTCGTGACTGAACCTTGTTTTGGCTGCAAGTATACCGATTGTGTAATCGTCTGTCCCATGGAATGTTTTTACGAAGGCGAGAGCATGCTCTACATCGCTCCCGACGAGTGTATCGATTGCGGAGCGTGCGAACCCGAGTGTCCCGTTGAAGCAATCTTCTACGAAGACAACGTACCAGAGAAATGGCATCCATACATCGAACTCAACGCAGAGCTAAGCAAGACGACTCCTCAAATCACTGAGAAGAATGCGCCGTTGACAAGCTGAAACCGCTGACGGTCTCAATACGAAGCATTCGCTGTCGGCGTGTTTAATGCGCTCACGTAGCTGAAGAAGTGCGCGTCGACGTGCGGATTCGCTTGCCGCAAGCGGTCCTGAAACTTGCCAGGATTGGGATTCGTGCGCAATTCCTGGACGTATCCCAACAACGTGTTGCGAGCCTCGCTGGAGCCGTGCATGCAGTAATGGACCCACGCCCAAGATTCCTGATAGTCATCGCGGGTCATTTGCCAGACTTGCTCGAGTTGCTCAAGACGGGCCAAGTTGGGTTGCCATCCGTTCGATGCCGCGGACGCCAATTGGATCGAGTAGTCTTGCTGCAATCCACTCGCATTCGTACCGGCAACCTCGAAGTACTCGGCCAAGCCCTCGTCGAGCCACAACGGAACGTACGCTAAGTGAGCGTGAAGCAACCCATGAGTGAATTCGTGCCGAAGGTCTTCCCGCACACGCTGTCCCCAAAACGTATAGACCGCCAATTCATGGGACGAGCCAACAAAGTACGCTCGGCGTGGCGGTAGTGCAGGGAATCGCTGAGCCACGTAGCGCTGATAGTCGTGTTCGTTCGAAAACAGATAAACGGTCACCATGCGCCCCTCTTGGGGCAACCGCAGTGTTTGAGTGACTCGTGTTCTGAGGCTCTGCAAGTCGGTTATCAGAGGATGATCTGATGCCAACTTCACATCGCTCATGACCAGCAATTGGTCGGTTTGCACAGAGTGTTGAATCGGCAACCGCACGATTGGTGCTGTGTTCCGACAACCACTGAGCATGCACAATGTGATGACAACGAGTCGCAGGATTCTAGGATTCATTCGCAGGACAACGGAAATCGAAGGAGTCAAAGCGGTGCGGAAGGCTAGCAGGTTTGGCATCATCAGCAAACGGCAATCAACCTCGACTCTGTCTTAGTCCGTTTCGTCTTGAGCTTGAGATCTGGATGTCCCGCTTCTCGAAGACGTCGGGAATCTTCTGTAGTCTGACGAGACCTAATGTTCATTCTGACGTTTTTCGATGTTCACTCTGGCAACAATCATCAAAAAGTCGCTAGACTGGGACGTTCCGCATTGTTTTATGTGATTCTTGACCCACAGGCCTTGGAGCGTTTTCGCTTGAGGTCCAACTGAGCACATTGAGCTTTAAAACCTTCTAGGAGAAGTGTGATGAGAATTCGATTTTCGATGCTGGCCTTTGCGGGCATAGCCGTGATTGGCTTGGCGGTTGGATGCAGTGACGGTGGCGCACCTCCGGTCGAAACGGCAGATGCCGGCACCGATCCCGGTTCACCAATGCCTGGTGGAGATTCCATGCCAGGAATGGATATGGCAATGCCGGCCGACGGCGGTGCTCCAGATGGCGACATCGCAAGCGATCCGGCGGGCGCTTTTGCTGACATTCCAACCGACGATCCCTCGGGTGCCGGTTCAGACGATGCTTCGTCAGCGATTCCGGATTACGGAAGCCTGCCCACCGACGATGGTTCGACAACTCCCGATGGCGACGATAGTGCGTTGAGCGCAATTCCAGGCGAGGGAACAATTCCCGAGGGCACGGGTACGGAAAACGGCGAAGACTCTGCGGCCAGTGCGATTCCCAACATCCCCACAGACGGTGGGGCCAATGGTCAAGATGGAACTGGAGCAGGCGCCGAAGCGACCATCCCGGGCGGTATTCCCGGTGGCGTGCCCGGCGAGAATCCTGATCCCGCTGGTGGTGGCGCAGCCGCCGCAATTCCTGGTGGTGATCCGGCAGCCGCCAACATTCCCGGCGGCGACCCAGCTGGCGCAAATCCGGGTGGCGATCCCTCCGGTTCGGCACCAGGTGGTGGTGGGCCCCAAGCGCCTCCAAAGAACTCACCGGAATATGCTGTGTTCGCCACAGTTATGGCCGTCGTCAACAACAATTACTCGGAAGCGGCAAAAGTGATCGATGCCAAGGCCGACGGCATCTTGGCTTCCATCCGAAAAGGCCAATTGTCCAAAGAAGAGTTGGCTGATGCAAAAGGCAAAATGGGGCGAGTCAAACCTTCTGGAAAGGTTCGCAGCAAAGGCTCAAACAAAGAGTGGACGCTGCTGAACGACAAAGGCCAACGTCTGACCTTTACGATGAAGAAGAAGGGCGAAGGCTATGTCGTGACGAGTCTTTCGATTCGTAGCGCCCGTCGTTAATCACGATCAAAGTGATCTGAATTCTCGAAGCTCCGGCACTCAGGTGTCGGAGCTTTTTTTGTGCGAGTTTCTCATCGCCTCGGATCGGAACGGGCGTCGATTTAGAGCAGTTTTCCTTTTGATGTAGCCGGATTCGTGAGAACGCCCCGCCGGCGTCTCCTCAATTTAGAGCCGCTACATCAAATCGCAACGTGCTCTAGAATTCGCCGACATCTTTACCGTCTTCGCGCGAACCCAGCTTTTGGTAAGTTCCCCAGGTGTTGGGATTTGCCGAATCAACCAGAAGTGAATTGATGTTTTCACTGATGAAACGAACATTACCATCAGACATCAAGAAGTTCGCGCCGCCGATGTGTTCGCTACTGAATGGAATCTGCGGCCATGTCTCTGTTGGCACTTCCAAACGAACTCCGGTTTGCATCGCGTAGGAAACGGGTGCGTACACGGCTGCGTTGCAATCACTGGGAACAGTCATTCCACAAACACGATTCGTTGCGCCTGCCCACACGCCTGCTCCGTTGAGCGTCGATCGTTCACCCGCCATAAAGACATTGCTGGCGCCATCCAGGATGTCGTCGACGCGAATGTCACTGTTGATGTAAAGCACGCCGTCCGTGGGTGACTCGGTTTCGACTCCCAACGAGCCAACAATGTTCCCTGTAGCCAACTTGGCGGAGCCACCGGTTGCACTGGTCATCGACCTGGGAACGTTCAGTCGCACGGACGGGTCCGATGGACAAAGAAATATCGGCAACACCGTTTGCATCAACGACACTTGCTGCGCATCGTCTAGAGCATTTGAAAAGTGAAGATTTCCAGGTGCAAGTTGGTTGTACAGCGGCTCTTGGTCCAGATAAGGCAAAATCATTGATTGCCAGGACCAAACACCCATATCTGTCGGAAAGTTGGGAGACGTACACACTCCAGGCGGAAAGATATTGTGCAGCTCATGATAGTTGTGCATCGCCAAGCCGACTTGCTTCAGGTTATTTTTGCACTGAGTCGCTCGGGCGGCCTCTCTTGCCTTTTGAACGGCGGGCAAGATCAACGCAATCAAGGTCGCAATAATCGTGATGACGACCAGCAATTCGACTAACGTAAAGCCACGCTGGCGGCGCTTCGGTGTTCGCAAATTGGAGCTTGGCATACTTGCCTCGATAAGAATGCTTATAGGTTCACCATGTTATTTTGAATTGATTTGCCCACGAGTACAAGCAGATTTTGTTTGAGTGTGACGCGCAGATCACGGATTCTTGCCAACATCAATCCCGTTCTGCAATGTTCTGAAAAAACTGGTCGACTGCTTGCTCATACTCGGCGGTGGCCCCAAACACAAGGTTGTTGTGATCAATGCCGTCGAATTCGACAAAGGCCTTTGGTACACCAGTCTGCGATTGATTCGGCAGCGCGCCGTGAAGCTTCTCACCAAGTTCAATCGGCACGATCGTGTCAGCGTTTCCATGCACCTGAAGTACCGGACAAGTGATCGCAGGCGCGCGGCTCACCGAATCGTAGCGATCAATCAGAATCCAACTCACCGGGAGCCAAGGGTAATGAGTGCTAGCCGCATCCGTCATCGACGAAAACGTTGAGCGTAGGATGATGCCGGCGGGTGGCTTTGATGATTCGCAGCATTCTGCAGCCAATCGACAGGCAACGCCGCCACCAAGTGATGCTCCAACGATCACAATTCGGTCGTTGGGAATTTCGAGCGTCTCGGTCGCGTACTTCCAGACCGCGCGAGCGTCTTTGGCAAGGCCCGCCTCACTTGGTGTCCCTTTATTCTCACCGTAGCCTCGGTAATCAATGACGATCGTGTCGGCTCCGAACTTGTTGAAGACCGCCGCTTCGTACTCTCGCCCCCGCCGGTCCCCGCCGTTTCCATGAAAGTAGAGCACGACATAGCGAGCCTGCTGCGCGGCTTCTTTGAACGCCTCAGCGTTGTCGGCACTGGTGCCTTTTCTCAGAATGTGCCAACCGTGCACTTCAATGTTGTCCTTGGTCGTGCAGCTGAAATCCCAAATCCGATCGGCTGCAAGTCCCGTGTCCTGCGCCGTAATGCGTTCGGCACGACTGGGAAAGTACATCAGGCGGCGTTGTAAGGCAGCGAGCATAATGACAATGACCGCGTAGAGAACCACAATACGAATGGCAATCTTTTTCGCAGATGTGGCTTTCGACATCGGTTGGTTTCTCCAGACCAATTATCGTTTAGCCCGTAGCCGCAGGCGAGACCCTGCAAACATGCTCCTGGCCTACGGCTTCGGGTTAAACGATTTCAAATCTGTGGATTACTTCGGAACGACAACATGCCTCCAATTATACCGGTCATTGACATCTTAAATGGAGTCGTCGTTCGCGGAGTCGCGGGAAAGCGCAGCGAATATAAACCGATTGTCAGCCGCTTAACAGACCGTACTGATGTCCTCGGAGTCGCCGAAGCCTTTCGTCAGCACTTTCATGTTTCTCGACTATACGTCGCGGACCTGGATGCGATTCTTGGCGGTTCACCGAATCTTGACGCTTATCGCTCGCTCGGTGAGGCTGGTTTCCAGGCGATCGTCGATGCTGGAATCAGTGAGACCTCGCAGGCAAGCTTGGTCCTCGACGCAGGTGCCGAAGCTGTGATCGCAGGTTTGGAAACTTGTCCGGGGCCTCAGTTTCTTGCGGACATCGTTCGAGAATTTGGTGATCGAGTCATCTTCAGCCTCGACATGAAACACGGCGAGCCAATGACGACTTGTCCCGACTGGGTGGAGACACGTCCATTCGATCTAGCAGCGCAGGCAATCAACTTCGGCATCGTTCGCTTGATAATTCTCGATTTAGCTCAAGTCGGCGTCGGTCAAGGTCTCAGCACAGTGCCTCTCTGCCATTCGCTACTGGAGCAATTCCCGAACGTGCGACTGATCACCGGCGGCGGTATTCGAAACGACCAAGACCTTCAGTCTCTGGAAAACTTGCACTTAGAAGGTGTATTGGTGGCGAGTGCTTTGCATAATGGAGACATTCCAAGTCGGACAAAGTAAGACTGGAATCGAAGTCCGTTGTTCGATTGATCACCGTATTCCTTTCCCAACCGTTTAAGTTTTCGCCAGTGCCCAAGTACGACTCCTTCTTACTCGAGTTCTTTGACCGGCCGGTTATGGAGATTCTGGGATGGGCGGCAGTCGTGTTGTTGGCAGTGGGCTTGCTGCCTTGGGCAGTCATTCGGATCAGGACGTGGTATTTCGAAGATGCGGATCCTGCGGAGTACCGCGACGAAATGCTGATCCAAATCCGAGATTCTCACCGAGAAGGTAACATCTCGGATGAAGAATTCCGAAAAATCAAGGGTCAGTTATTGGATAACGAACAGCGTGCATCCAGTACAGACAACGGTCTGCATGAAGAGACGCAGCCGCCCATCGACCCTGAGGAGACACCAACGGAGTAATCGTTGTTCGAGTTAAACTTTCACAGGTTTGCTCGGGCGACCCACAATTTACGTGTTTGCATTGAACATGTAATTTAGGAGAGCACGGAAGCTACCCCAAGACGATCGGCGATGCGTCCTAAGCGTATATTCAGCAGGCTTTACGACGGCATCCACACAAGATTGGCATCGTTGAGGAAAGCTAATGCCCTCCCGCAAAGACTTCACGACAGGCAACAAAAGAGGATCATCGGGTAAGAAGAACGCTAATTGTTCCTTCTGCGGTAAGAGTTATCGCGAAGTTGGCCCACTGGTAGAAGGCCCAGACGACGTCTACGTCTGCGGCGAATGCATCGAGCTCTGCCAATCGATCCTGGAACAAGAACGTCGCCGACGAGGCGAATCCCGCAAGCTCTTCACAAAGGTCCCCACTCCGCGCGAGATTGTTGATCACCTTGACAAATATGTCATTGGCCAATCGTACACAAAAAGTGTTTTGGCCGTCGCCGTTCACAATCATTATAAGCGACTGATGCTGGCCGAGGATTCCGACAACGATGTCGAAATCGAAAAGTCGAACATCATGATGATCGGCCCGACTGGTTGCGGCAAAACTTTGCTGGCCCGCACACTGGCTCGATTCTTGCAAGTTCCCTTTGCCATCGGCGATGCTACAACTTTGACCGAAGCCGGTTACGTTGGCGAAGACGTCGAGAACTTATTGCTGAAACTCTTGCACGCCGCTGACTTCGATGTCGATTCCGCGCAGCGAGGCATCTTGTTCATTGACGAGATCGACAAGATTGGCAAGACCAGCAACAACGTTTCCATCACCCGCGATGTCTCCGGCGAGGGTGTGCAGCAAGCGTTGTTGAAGATGCTGGAAGGCACGACCGCCAACGTTCCTCCTCAAGGTGGCCGTAAGCATCCCGAGCAACAATACATTCCGATCGACACGAAGAACATCTTGTTCATCTGCGGCGGCACGTTTGTTGGCTTGGAAGACATTGTCGCCAAGCGAAAAGGTCATCGCATGATCGGTTTCGGTCACGATTCCTCAAGCGAAGCCGCAATTCGCCGTCAACGCGATTTGATGCACGACGTCTGTGTTGATGACGTTTTGGAATTCGGACTAATTCCAGAACTCGTCGGCCGACTTCCAGTTTTGACCAGCTTGATGCGATTGGACGAAGAAGATTTGGTTCGCATCATGGTGGAACCGAAGAATTCGCTGGTGAAACAATACCAGAAGTTCTTCGAGATGGAAGGTGCCGAGCTGGAATTCACCGAAGACGCCCTTCGAGAAATCGCTCGCACGGCAATGGATAAAGACACGGGAGCCCGCGGCCTGCGAAGCGTCGTCGAAGACTCGATGTTCGATATTCTGTTCGAGCTTCCCGATCAAGAAGAAGGCAAGAAATACGTGCTCACTCCGGAAATCGTCAATGGAACGACTCGCATGTTCCCACAAGACGATTCGGCGGCCGCGTAACGCCAACGAAAATACGTTTCTCAAAAGAGGTCGGCATCTCACGGTGTCGGCCTCTTTTGCGTTAAGCGGGATTATTGTCTCGCCCGTTTGACCAATCGAACCGGGCAACAATATCATCAACAAACAGCCGCAGCCTGCGGCTTTGTTGCAAAGCACACCCGGCGAAATCTTCTAGAGAGACACCATGGAAGTCGTAACCATTACCGATCCCAACAGCGGATCAAAGGCTCAAGTTGCCGCGCACCGCGGATTCAATTGTTTTCAGTTTCACGCTGTACTTGGCGATCGAGTTGTTGACGTGATCGATTCTGTTGAAGACTTCGCCAGTGGCGGCGGTCGTGTTAGCGGTGATGGAATCCCGTTACTCTTTCCGTTTCCAAATCGAATTCGCGAAGGCAAGTTCCAATGGGAAGGCCGCGACTATCACATTCCGGACGGATTGGCGTCCTATGATAATACGGGCAACGCGATTCATGGGCTCTGCTTGGATCGCTCTTGGCGCGTCATCGACCAAAGCGAGCAACATGTTGTCGGCCAATTTCAACTGAGTGTCGACGCTCCCGATCGCAGCGAGCTGTGGCCGGGCGACTTCATCATCGAGGTCGAGTATTTCGTCCGCGGTGCGTCATTGAGAAGTCGCATCAAAGTCAAGAATCCCGGCGACAAACCGATTCCGTGGGGTTTGGGAACGCACACATATTTCCGCTTGCCACTTTGCGATACCACATCGCCGGATCAATGTCTGGTTCAGGTGCCAGTCAACAAGCAGCGAATTCTGATTGATTGCCTACCTACTGGAGAAGTCGGACCGCTGACTGACGAGATCGATCTGCGCGACGGCTTGTACTTTGACGGGCTGAAGATGGACGACGCTTTTGCTGGAGTCGAAGCTGAAGATGGCGAAGTCATCTGCTCGGTCATCGACGAGAAAGCCGGACTGACTGTCGTTCAACGTTGCCCAGACGAGTTCAAGGAAGTCGTTGTCTTCACGCCCCCTGGCCGAAACGCCGTCTGTATGGAGCCATACACATGTTGTACCGACGCGATCAACATGCAAGCCGCCGGTCACGACGCCGGACTGCGAACGTTAGGTCCGGGTGAAGAACATTCGACCTGGGTTGATATCGATGTTGGTGCTGTGGTGGTTTAAACCACCAAGACTCTCAGATCAAAAATCCACAATCATCAATCGCTATTCAAATCAATAGAGCAGAGCCTAGATCATGACACACCCCATGTTTAATTTGACCGGAAAAGTCGCTGTCGTGTCCGGAGCAGCGCAAGGGATGGGCAAAGCGACCTCAATCGCCATGGCCGAAGCCGGCGCTGATGTCTTCATGATTGACCGCAATCTGGAAGGCGCTGAAATCACAGCAGCAACCGTACGTGAACTCGGCCGCAGAGGCATCGCGGTAGGAACGGATGTCTCTGATCCCGAAGCGATTCGAGAGATGTTTCAGCAAGTCGACTCAGAATTTGGACGCGTTGACTTCTTGGGAAACATCGCTGGTGAGGGCCACTTGGCAGCTCCCGAAGATTTGACAACAGAAGCGCTTGTCAGTGTCTTGAACAGTTTGGTGATCGGCCGATTCACGATGTGTCAGGAGGCGGGACGGCGGATGTTAGCTCAGGGCCGTGGTTCGATCATGAACATCAGCTCGTTGGCCGGCGTGACGGGAATGGGGCGAGGTCACATTGCTTACACAATGGCCATGCACGCCGTTGCGGGGATGACACGAGAATTGAGTACTGAGTGGAGTGGTCGCGGCGTGCGTGTCAACGCGGTCTTGCCAGCACAAGTTCGCAACCCACACCTTGAACTGCGAATGGCGGACGACCCAACACTGGAAGATCGCTTTGTTGCCGGAATTCCCGCCGGAAGAATGGGCGTGCCGGATGACATCAAGGGGTTGGTTGTGCTGCTGGCGTCCGATGCGTCCGAGTGGATTACTGGTACGCTGATTCCAATGGATGGCGGCAACATCGCTATGAACGCTGGCGGCAGTCCGGGCCACATGCAACACAAAGTTCAAAGCGACTTCAACAAGAACTGGGCCGGTCCCAAGTGAGATTTCACGGTAGGACGGACTTGTAGTCCGTCCCTGATCTTTCGACGGACTACAAGTCCGTCCTGCAGCCGATCACAAGGCCAACGACGTTATTGGCAGCATAGTCGGCATCATCGGCGCGATCTGTTCAGGCAGCATCTCCTTCAAAGTCTGCTGGCTTGTCTCGAAACAGGCTGAGCAAACATCTTCAGCTCTTCGCCAACTGGACAGTTCCTCGGCGTGAGATACGTTTTCGTACCGCTTGCGTTCCGCATTGTGACCAAGATAAGCGACGTTGGCGTTTTCGCCCTCGAATGCTACCTTCCGCAAGCGAAGCAAGGTCGCATCGCTCACAGCTCGTTGATTTGCAAGGAATTCTCATGCCCACTCCACTCGAGTCATTAGTTGCCACCGGAACGAAATTATGGTGTGACAGCGTCGATCCTGACCTAGTCGTTGAGAATAAAAAGCTGGGGGCAACGGGCGCAACCTCGAACCCGATCATCATCGCCGATTTAATCAACAGTGGACGTTTCGACAACGAACTCACCGGGTTGATGAACAATGACTTGAGCGATGAAGAAGTTGCCTGGCAAATGACGGATCGACTGGTCCGTCACTCGCAAGAAGTCTTTGCGGACGTCTACGAAGCAACTGCCGGCGATGACGGTTACGTCAGCTTCGAGTTGGACCCGCTGCTAGAAGACGCCGACTGTGCTCTTTCGGTCGATGAACGAGCACAACGATACATCGAACTGGGCAAGAGCTGGTCTTCTGGCCATCAGAACAGAATGATCAAAGTACCAGCGACGCCAGCAGGATTAGCGGCCCTCGAAAACCTAGCCGCCGCCGGAATCACCCTAAACGTGACGTTGATCTTTTCCGATCGGCAATACAAGGCAGCCCGAGAAGCCATCTGGCGAGGAGCTCAGCGGTTCGGATCACTAGATCAGTTCAAATCGGTTTACAGCATCTTCGTCAGTCGCATCGATGTCTATACGGCCAAGAACGCGTCACAACTTTCTGAAGCCGCTCAGGGCGAAGTTGGTTTATTGAATGCCAAACGAATCTGGCAAGAAAACCAAGCATTCTGGTCCGAGCTAAACTTCCCATTGAAGCAAGAGATCATCTTCGCCAGTACCGGGACGAAGAATCCCGACGACCCAATCGACAAGTACATCGGTCAGTTGACGGGATCAGACATTCAGACGAATCCGCCCGGTACGAACGTCGCAATTCAGGAACTAGAAGGTCGCGAGTATCAGTCAACACTCGGCGATTTGCCCTCGCAAGAAGTCATCGAGGAAATCGACAGTCAGATCGATTTCGAAACGATGGAACAAGATCTGATGGCCGAGGGACTCAAGAAGTTCGCCGATCCTCAAAAGGCGTTGATCGCATTGATCGGCGAAAAGCGGGCAGCGTTGGTTTCGTCATAGCGTCGGCTTAGAGCCCCACCAGCCAAGCATGCATGGCCACCAACACGACAGCCGACGTTACACCAACGCGGATGTTGTCGTTTAACTTGACTGGCAAGGACTCGACAATCGCGGCAGCCAGTGCCGCAGCCATGCCACAAGACAACGCTACTTGCCAGTCAGCCTTGGGTTGAGATTCCGCCAAGTAGGCCAGTGATGCTAGTGGGCCTCCGACGAGCACAAAGCAAGCCGTGCCCGACCAACTCTTTATTCCGTTCCAAGGCAACTTCGGACCGGCAAAGTACAAGCCGCCTAACGTTGCACTACCGTCGCCAAAGGCGAGAACAACGAGCACGGCCATTCCTAACTCGGCATGCGATGGGAACAGCAACAAAGTCAAAAGCACCGAGAATGCGTATCCAGCGACGGCTCCGATTCCGTTGCGTTCGTCTTCGCGTTGGACAGTTCTGTAGCGGGCTAGCAATGTCGTGGCCAATCCCACGATGATTCCCACGGCAATCCACTTGAAGGTGGGAGACAGCGGATCCTTGTGCGGGTACGCCCAGGAAGCTATGGGAAGCAGGCCGGGTGCCATATGCCAGATACGACGTCGAAACTCGCTGTCGCCCAGACGTCGCCGCACTTCACCGCCAAGCGGCGCCGCGCCGGCGCAGAGCGAGCTTTGATCGGCTGAGCCGGCGAAAACCGCATCGTCTAATCTGCGTTGTGATGCTCGGTCCATTACTGCGCTCCGAACGTGCAGCCAGTGTGGCCCACAAGGAATTATACGCGGGCGTGGGCAGAGAGAAATCTGGTCGATTGTTCATAGAGTGAGTTTGCGGTGATCTCACGCTACAAACGCATGCCCATAGAAAATCTCATCGACCGTGATCCTGGCGCAACTCGACTCGGAAGCAAAATCAGATGGGGATTGTGAATGTTTGACAGTTACGTTGATTTTGCCGTCTATTAGGGACTCGTGGGGATCAGGTTGACACGTGCATTCACGCGTTCCAATTGATCCTCGATGTCGTTGTTCTCTGCCAAATTCATCGCCGAAAGTGTCACGGCGGCAATCGACGCACCAAGCATGATGGCCGTCATCGGATCCATCACACCAATTTGTCCACGGACGACGGGTTTCTTGGACACCATGACAGCCGTCGGCGTAGCCACGGGCGGTGCCACTTTAGCCGGCCAAACGCGAAACAGCTGCGTGCTCTGCACGGACCGCACCATATAAAGACCACCGCGAAGATTGGGGACTGAAAAGGTCCCATTGGAATCCGTCACCACTCGGGCGACTTCACGATTCCCACGAGAGATCGTTACCAACGCGCCATCAAGACCCACGCCTTGAGCATTCAGCAAACGACCTTGCAGGCGTCCCTTCTCGTCGAGTTTCACGTCAGCTTTACGAGTTCTCTGCGTCAGACTCGCCGCCAGATTACTGTCGCCAGTTGCATTAGCATCATGGATCTTGCCTTTCGACGCTGGCGGTCCGGCGAACAATGATTGATGTGGCAATATCGTGCCTAAAGTTGCCAGACAAACTGCAATTGCTTTCAGGGACTTCATGCAGGGTTCCTTCCCTAAGTTTCAGAACCTGTGATCCGAAGTCGCCATCCCTTGGCGAAAAACGTCTGATCTCAGCACTGAGTTGGGACAAAACGTCCACTCGATACCCGGTCGGGAGGGCATTGAATGGCGGATTTCATCGTTCTCGGAGAGTTCGAGAGCCGAGGAGTATAGCCAGAGCACGATTCAGGTCAAGACGAGCTTCAAATTGCGGCAATTTATGCCGGATCGCCACGTGCCGTCGCAATCGTTAATCCGAAGAAGCTCGCAACCACAATTGCCTAGCGAAGTCGGCAATCGGCAAGCATAATGCATTGCGAGCATCGCTATCGCAGACGCTGTTCCGTACCAACTCAACCTAAGTCGCCCTAACGCGGTCAGCTGTCGGCAACACACATGCGCGTGGTCAGACTGTTCACACCGAGCATTAAAGGGGACACGAATCCGCGCACAGCACTCGAGGATGTTCTCTGGCCGCCTATGGTTTGGCTTTCTTCAAGGAAAGCTGCGCGTACTCGGGTAGTTCTCCGACCAGCGGCTTTGCGTAGTTCAAAAAGGCTTTCGTTACGGACATGCCGTCTTTGCCAATGTACTTGTCCGGCATTGGCCGCTCGGCGTTGGCCACCTCTTCGAGCGAGATTGTGCCAAAGCCGCTCTTATAAGGTTCACTCGCCTTCGAAGTACGCTCGATCGTGACCATCACGCCGTCGGTACCAGCAACGGCCAAGCGAACAGCCTCGCGACCACAGCCGTAGGCTTCGTTGATGTCCAGCTTCACGGCTCGGTCATCGGCGGACATTTGTAGGGACTCGGTGACTTGGAACTCGCCGCGCCATCCGAATTCGTCGGAGATAATTCGGTGTAAGATCATCGCCGCGCTGGTGCCACCCATGGCTCCGAACTCGACATTTTGGAATTTGTCCTTGGTGGTCGAGGCACTTACGGGCGTCCCGTCCGCGTGAGTGATGCCTTCACCACAGACAATCGAAACGAACCCGTGTCGTTTGTGAGCCTTCTCGACTGCTGACAAGAATGCGTCTCGCTCGAAGGGGCGTTCGGGCAGAAGAATGATGTGCGGCGCATCACCGGGTGAGCGTTTTGCGCAAGCAGCTGCCGCTGGAAGCCAGCCAGCGCTGCGTCCAACCGTTTGAAAGACACAGAACTGATCGACTCGCTGCATGTCCCGAGCCAGCACGCCGCCTTGCTGAACGCTGAGGGCCACGTATCGCGCGGCACTGGGGAAGCCGGGCGTGTGATCCGTACCGAACAGATCATTGTCGACGGTTTTCGAGACGCCGACTCCGATCATCTCGTAACCGCGATCCTTGGTGTACTGCACGACACGATTGATGGTGTCCATCGTGTCGTTGCCGCCGATCATAAAGAAGTAGCGAATGTTGAATTGCTTCAGCGTCTTTAGGATTGGATCGAAGTGTTCTTCTTGCAGCTTCAGACGGCTCGAGCCCAACGCGCTACTGGGAGTGACTTTTAGTCGCTTGCGAGTCTCCGCGGATTCGGCCCCTAGGTCCAACAAGTGGCGATTCAAGACACCCTCGATCCCAAATCGCATGCCGAAGGCGCGATCGATCCGCCTTGCCTTTAGCGACGCCTCGATGACTCCAGCCAAGGACGCATTGATGACGGCCGTTGGTCCGCCAGATTGGCCAAGGATGGCGTTTCCCTTTAACATGTTGCTGCTCTCATCAGTTGCAAGTCCTGTTGTCAGCACTTTCTTATCAGATTTGTCACTCAATTCCTACGCAACAACGAGGCGGCCATGCCCGGCAAAATCTTGTACCTCGGCGACACGTCACTTGACGGTGCAGCCTCTTATTTGGCTGGAGTCATGCAACATGCTGGCATCAGCTTCGACTACTTTCCCAGCGATCACCGGATTGATTCGGAAACCTTCTCGGATTACGCAGCTGTAGTGCTCAGCGATTTTCCAGCCGCCAACTTCTCCAGCGATGCTCAACAATCATTGGTCGAACGAGTTGGCGATGGCACAGGCCTTTTGATGTGTGGCGGCTGGGAGTCATTCCAAGGCTGCGACGGGCACTGGAAAGACACGCCCGTTGGCGAGATTCTTCCCGTCGAGATCGCTGACACCGATGATCGCGTCAATTGCGATCAACCCTTAATGTTGAAGACGGCCGCGGAGCACTCGATCTTATCTGGACTGCCCTGGGATTCGCGGCCGCCTATTATTGGAGGCTTCAATCAGTTCCAAGCAAAGCCAGACAGCCGTGTGTTGCTGGAATGCCAACGCTTCGCAGCGCGTGTCGATGGCGACGATATATCCTTCACACCGACGGAGACGCATCCATTGTTGGTTTTGTCGCCAACGGACTCAGTTCGAGTCGCGGCGCTGGCAACCGATGTAGCCCCACACTGGGTGGGCCCACTTGTGGACTGGGGTGATGAGCGCGTGAGCGCGCAGGCTCCTGGAGCAGAAGAGATTGAGGTCGGGCGCTACTTCGTTCAGTTCTTGAGCCAACTGCTGAAGTGGCTCGGTGGAAAGAGTTGATCAGAGTAACGACGCTTGAGCTTTGATGTGCGTGATTTCACTTGAAGGCCGCTTCGACCATTTCAGCATCGAGCTTTTCCCACTCTTTAATCAGCTCCGCGAGCAGCGCCGGCTTTGCTTCTGCCAAGTCGGTCGTCTCGGAAACGTCCTTCGATAAATCGAATAACTCCCATTTTGTATTGGGAGGTTGCCGCACGATCTTCATGTTGGCCTTACGCAAAGCCGCTTTGGAACTTTGCCTCCAGTAAAGAATCTCGTGCGGAGCTCTCTCCTTTTCCCCTGTGAGGTACGGCAATAAGTTCACACTATCGAGCTTTGGTCCTTTGGGAACGGAAATGTTTGCTGCGGCAAACGTGGTGGCATAAATGTCCGTGCTGATCACGGGGTGCTCGTAGGTGACCCCTTCGGGCAATCGACCTGGCCACTGAACCATGAAGGGGACGCGGATTCCGCCTTCGTACATGTGGCTCTTTTCTCCACGAAGTGGCAAGTTGCTACTGGTCAGCTCTCTCGTCGGTCCGCCATTGTCACTAAGGAAGAAAATCAACGTGTCGCGTTCTAAGCCGACTTGGGTAACCTTGTTTGTGATCGCGCCGACACTGTCATCAAGGTTCACCAGCATGGCCGCGAAGATTCTTCTCTGGATATCTTTAATGTGTTTGAATCTTTCCATGTATTTGTCGGCGCCTTGCATGGGACTGTGAACGGCGTTGTAAGCCACATACAAGAAGAACGGTTTGTCTTGGTGCCGATCGATAAAATCTACGGCTTCACGCGTAAAGGCGTCCGTCAGATATTCAGACTCGTTGACCGATTGGCTGCCGCGAACGATGGGATTGTTGGCGTCATAGTCTGGCTCATGGCGATTCCAGTGAGTGCTGTAAGTGATCTTGCCAAACGTTCGACGACCTTTGCCTCCACCGGGCAATGTACTACGGCGCAACCAGGTCGTCACACCCTTCCATGGCTCGGGCACAAAGTAGTGACCTTCGTGAGTGAAACCGAAGAACTCGTCAAAGCCGCGTCGCATCGGGTGATAATGAGCCGTTCCGCCAAGGTGCCATTTGCCGACAAGCCCCGTGATGTAACCTGAGTTCTGCAATGCATCGGCCAGCGTCTTTTGTTTGAGGGGAAGACCCATACCGGGATCTTCGTTCTTTGCTCCGGTGGGATTGAATTCATGCCCAAAGCGTGTGCCATAACGGCCCGTCATGAGCCCTGCTCTCGATGGACTGCAATTCGGAGCAGACACATAACCCGCCGTAAAGCGAACTCCAGCCGCAGCAATAGCATCAATATGAGGTGTTGGGATTTCCGGATTGCCTTGGCAAACCAATTCTCCGTATCCCAGATCATCTGCTAGCAGGATGATCACATTGGGCATCTTCGAGATCCGCTCGGCAGCACCTGTTGGCACCACGAAGCCAACGATGAATAATAGAGTAGCCCCGATTACAAGTCGATGGTTCAGCAATGGCCTACCTTTCCCGCACACTTCCTTAGTTTGCACCAAGTCTCCAACAGAATCTTGAATCAATCTTTTGACTTTTAACCGATCACGCAATTCGAACCAAGCGAGCCAAACAAGAAACAAAAATGCACAGAGCAACGTGACATCAGGCCGGGTTTGTCGTCTTGCGAACAGATGATTTGCCAACCCACTCAAAAGGAGTTTGAAAATGTCATTTCGCCAATCAATGTGTGTGCTACTTTGTCTCACGGTTTTCACGACCAGTTGCGCTAGCTCGCGGCACGCTGTTACGCAACCACCGATTCCAATTGAGGCAAACGACTCCGAGCCTCCAGTCACTGACAACAAAACGCATCGTCCTGACGGAATTGAGGAAGCGGGACCAATGCTTTTCGCAGTAGCGTTGGCTCCCGTGGTTGCCGCTTCTGCAATAGTAGTCGTTCCCTACATGATGGTGCACACGCTGATTGACGAGAACGAAAACCCTTGGCGGTAAGTGTGATTGCTGAGAAGAGAATCCAACGGTCCAGCATTCGAACTTTGAGTTGAATCCCGCAGCCCAACTGTCGTTCTCACAACGTTGACTCTTATAAGTCGTGTAACTCGACCAGGGCGCAGGTTCGTAACCATGGACACAGCAAGGTGCTTAGCGCTGACCGCTTCATCCGTGTTTACAAAGCACGATCGTCTCTCTCGCGCGAAGCCTTGCCATGTTATTAGCCCGGACTCTGCATACTGCTGGCAAGAAACCTAAAGTCCTCACCCACCTTGGGTCGAAACTATAACTCAGACGGTTGGCGAGGAAACTTGCCATAGAACCATGTGTTCCGATTGCATGGATGCGATCGAAGAAGGGACACCTCACCAACCGATAAAAGAAGGGGGACGGCGGCTGGTTTCCAGTCACGCAGCCGGATGCTTTGGCGATTGAATCCGGACCGCTCCGCCCCTCTGCGGAAAAGGAAATTCCCGAACATATTTTTCCGAAACGGAGTTACCAATAAATCCCCTTTTTCGACTGGTCTAGCGTTAGGCCGGTTGCTGTAGTCGTCTGGCGGCTACAGAAAAGACCCAAACCCTGAAATTTGCCCCCACCCAAGACCTCCGTGGTTCTCGACAAGGACCCAAAAGGCTAGGAGAGCCAGCCATCGTAGGGGGGTGCGAACTAGAAGGTTTCACAAGCCTTCGATGTTTGCATAGAAATTTGATTGGAGCCCGCAATGAAAACGATCTTCACTAC
>PBMZ01000118.1 GCA_002722955.1 Planctomycetaceae bacterium
CCGTGATAGGTCTCTTTGCGACGGGGGCGATATCTGAAGCGCAAGAGATTCGTTACATCGAGGACTTCGCATTGGCGAAGGATCGTGCGTTCGTCTTTAATTCGTTGTGGTTCCCAGAGTTTACGGACGCATTGAAACTCCGATTTTGGATACTTTGCAAGTAGCAAATAGAGTCGCGTCGTGCGGATGACACCGCGTGCGAATACATACGGGATATAAAGGATGGGAAGACCGATTAGCAGGGGTGGGTGACTAAACATCACCACAAGAAAGACCCCAATGATGACGAATGCCATTCCATCGGTTAGCCAACAGCCTATCACCAAGTACAACGGTGGCCGACCGTTCTGCGCACGCCAGTGGTGGGTGTCGTATCGGCCATCGAATATCGAGACATCTAATTGCTGGAGCGGTTTCGACACGATGTTATCCACGAAAGGGGTGATTAAACCCCACAACGCGGAATTCAACGCGCGGATCAACAAATCGGCTTGAAAGATACCCGATTCGCGTCAGCCGCTAAACAGGCAAGCCTTCCTCATGCAGCATCTCGCCAAAGCGAGCAATGACCTTGCCTTTGAGTTCGCCGAAGAATTCTGGCGTGTTTAGGTATGGCAGCTCGATTTGTTTGTACTCGTCGTGAGCTTCGGAAGGCATCACGTAATCGTCGTCGGTGAAACCTTGACGTAGCTCCAAGCGATAACCGCGTAGAAAGCTGCGGCGAATAGTGCGTTCGATATCCTCGACAGTGACCTCAAGGCCTGAAAGAGCCTTAATCGCTTCGACCATCTGATCGTTTTGCAAGCCGCTGAATTTGCACACGCCAGTAAAGTCATCGCGCAGAATCGACAAGCCCCGGTTGGTGATGGCATCGACCCAGTAATCCATGCTGGTGTCCTTTTCATTCACCAACAGCAAGTAGGTGCGCATCGACATGTGGCCACCAGCCAGAGCCCACGGATATCCAGGATTCGTCTGGGGCAAGTATGCGGGAAACTCGACGCCTTTGCAGTGCATCGCGTAGCCCTTTTCATTCAACTCTTCCGAGGCTCGCAAGCAACCGCGTCCCAACAAGGGAAGCTCGCCCGTGCCGATCTTCTTGATGACGGCCAAGATGCCCTCGTAGTCACCATACTTCACGCCGTCGGCGACGGGAGCGTCCGGATGACGTCGGTTGTATTCCATCGCGTACGACAAGGTGACTCCGATGGAGATCGAATCCATGCACAACATGTCGACGATTTCGACCAACTCGCAAGCTTCGTCGGGATCGAAAATGCCGATGTTCGATGCCAATAGGTTCAGTGGCTCGAAGTCCAGCTTGGCTCGGAAGCGACCGGGTTTCCCGTTTTCGTCCTCGTCGTAAACGTTCTTGTGGCAGCTGATACCGCAGCGATAGCACGATTCGTCTTTGACGATGAACTTGCCTTGTTCGAAGTTGTCGCGATACAGGGGCACGGAGACCTTTGTGCCAGTGGGAACAAAGTTCATTTCCGGCATGGCGTGGCTTGGATTCAAGGCTTCGTAGTTGGCCCAAGTACCACCGCTACCGTTGAACTTCTTTTTGTCGCGGAATCGAGCACTGCCCTTGCCGCGCGCGATTTCTTGATTGATTTCCTTCAATTCTGGTGGAGCTTTCGCGCCCTTGCGATCTTTGCAGTCGGCGACGATGGCAACCAGGTTTTTCGAACCCATCACGCCACCCATTCCGCCGCGTCCACAGAATCGTGGCTTGTTGTCGCCGGTTTTGAGCTGATTTTCTGTCGAGAGTGCGATCGCCGCGTAGAAAACGTTCTCGTAATTCTCGCCGGCGGGCCCGATGACGGCAAAGTGCGCGTCGGGGTAACGATCGCGAAGCGTGTTGATCTTCTCATTCGACAACTTGCCAACCAAGTCCGAGCCCTCGAGGAACTCGAACTGAGTCGCGCCATCATCGCCCTCGGCGTAAATCCGCAAGATCGACGGCTTTTCACAGCGTCCAGTGAAGTGGATCTCGTCGATTCCCATCATCCGCAACTTGGTGCCAAATTTGCCGCTACCGGCGGACCACATTGCCGAAGGCTTGCCACCTAGTGATCGTTTGAGAGGTGAGTAGGCGTGGAAATACGTGCGCAGTCCCGTCATGAAGTCGCTACCGCTGAGTAACCCAAGGTTCAGAATCAGCGTGGCGTTGGGATCGTAAGCGTTATCGGTTTGGCAGCTTTCTAAGAGTTTATAGCCGCGAGCTATCCCGCCAAAAACGTCTTCTAAGTCCTCACACTGCACGCTTTCGTGCTGAACGTCTTGGCTGCCCAGGCTGATGCGATAGCTACTCAATTGAAAGTCGGTCGGAGTCTTTGCGGATCCATTCCCATTACTGCTAACCATAGATGCTTCCTCAGAGATCGCGGTACAAGATGTTGTATCCACGAATAGTGAACTCGCAACGCGTGTTTGTCAACGGGTTTCTTTCACTCTTCTTCAGTCGGGTGTTGGGATTAGATTCCCGGCTTCTCCGAAGAAGCCGGGAATCTTTGTGTCGTCCTGGTGATTCAGGAGAGACAGACTATAATCCAGGTTCGTCAGAGACCGCATCGACATCCATAGAAGTTCTGTTAGGTCAATCACATGTCAGAGAAAACTCCCATCATGGCCGATGGGCTACCGCAAGCTTTGATCCATCTGTTCGACGACTACGAAATCCTGCAATGGGATACCGCTGATGGAGCCGAGGCCTTGGAACGGGCGCATGCTCTCGTCAGTTACGGGCATCCAGGCGCGGACGGAGCCTTGATGGATCGGATGCCGAATCTCAAGGTCATCAGCAATCACGGTGTCGGTGTCGATCACATTGACGTAGCCGCCGCGACGGAGCGAAATGTTCCCGTCGGCAACACCCCAGGATGCTTGAATGCGTCGACTGCCGATATGACGTTCGCCTTGCTGATGGCAGCCGCGCGAAACATTGTCATCGGAGATCACTTTGCCCGCGGACCGGAGTTCACTCACTACGACCCTTCGCTGATGATTGGCAAGGAAGTCACTGGCAGCACGCTGGGAATCGTGGGAATGGGACGCATCGGTCGCGAGGTTGCCAAGCGAGCGGCAGGCTTCGATATGCAGGTCCTCTACCATAACCGCAGCCGCGACGAGGCTGCCGAAGATGAACTGGGCGTGAGTTACCGCACGCTAGAAGAACTTCTGGCCGAAAGCGACTTTGTGGCGCTCAACTGCCCTCTGACTCCCGAAACGACCGGCATGATCGGTGCTGCGGAACTCGAGCGGATGAAGTCGGATGCGATCTTGGTCAATATGGCTCGAGGAGGCGTCGTCGACACGGACGCACTTTATGACGCTTTGGTCAACAAGCAAATCGCGATCGCAGCCCTCGACGTGACAGAGCCGGAGCCCTTGCCGCGGGGCCATCGATTGTTGGAGTTGGACAATCTAGTTATTGCTCCGCATCTGGGAAGCGCATCGGATCGGACGCGTCAGAAAATGATGGAAATGACGATTGAGAACCTCGTTGCGGGCCTTGCTGGCGATCCGTTGCCCTACCAAGTCCGTTCAAACTGACCTTTTCGGTTGCGATTGATTCAAGCCACCGCGGATTGACGATCAGTGAGATACTCGCAGATCGATGATTTCCACCGTGATATACTGCAAAAGATCGCTCCGATGCACTCAATCCGTTTGACTCACCGAATCGTTATTCTTTCTTTGTTGGCCGTGTTGCTGCTGCCGTCGATGGCATCGGCCCGCAAGATCTATGTCAATAATCGTCGTGGCAGCGATGCTTACGATGGCTTGACCCCGGAACCGGAATCTTTGCAGGCCGGACCGACTCGCACTTTGCGTCGGGCACTGAAGATCGCTCGAGCTTCGGACACGATCATCATTCAAAACACCGGCTATCCTTATTACGAGGGAATGAATCTCACGGGGCGAAATCATAGCGGCTCGCCGAACGCGCCTTTCGTCATCGATGGTAACGGCGCTGTTCTGAGTGGTGAGCGATCCATTCCAGCGCGCGGATGGCGCAAGTTGCCGAACGACATTTGGCAATTGAAGCCGTATCGAAAGGGGCATTATCAGCTCAGTCTTGCCAATAAAGTTCTGCCAGAAGTTGACGTGCCGACCGGCGCCACGAAGTTGCCAGACATCCCCGAAGGAAGTTGGTGTGCTTGGCGAGGATCAATCTATTTACACACCGATCCACAGGAAGAGCCAACCGAAAAACCCTATGCGTTTGCTTATGAGGGAGTCGGCATTTCACTTTACGACGTCCGCTCGGTAGTCATTCGCAATATCACTGTTCAACGGTTTCGCTTAGACGGAATCAACGCGCACGACCGCTGTGATCGCGTCGTCTTGAATGAAGTCAACACTCGCGAAAATGGTCGATCGGGGGTCAGCATTGGCGGAACAACCTTGATGTTGATCCGCAGTTCCACGATCGAGAAGAACCGCAAAAGCTCTCTACTGATTCAAGAGAACGCCGCCGTCGAAGTCGAGGAAAGCAACCTCGATAACCCACCGACCGTCATCGACGAGTAGTCGCCACGATCATTGGTGATTTGCTTTTGAACGTGCATCGACCAAAAGCTAGAATAAGTTGATCAGTTATTCTCTTTTGATAAGGGTTTGCATGTCGCTTCTTCTCGATGAACTTCAGCGCTTTTCTGAATTCGCCAAACAGTCCATCGACGCTGGCAACAGCAATCATTTGTCGTTGGATGAGCTGTTCGATGAATGGCGAAGGCTCAACCCCTCAACAGCCTCGATGGAAGAGGATCACGCTGCAATCGCCGTCGCTCTTGAGGACTTTGAAAATGGTGATCGCGGTGAGGTCGCTGGCAATCTAAGTCGTCGAGTTCGAGAACAATACGGTATTGACAAATGAGATTTGTCGTCCGTGAAGTAGCTCAAGCTCAACGTGACATCTCCTCAATTTTCGAATGGTTATGGCAACGTTCTCAATCGGGAGCTGCTAACTGGTTAAAGTCGTACGATGCAATGGTCGAGCGACTAACGGAAGTCGCTGATTCTTTTGGGGAAGCGCACGAAAATCATTTGTTTGAGAAAGAGATCAAACAAGCCTTCTTCAAGACGCGTCGCGGACAGACCTATCGCGCAATCTTTTACATCGAGGAAACGACAGCATACATATTGCGTGTGCGAGGGCCTGGGCAGGCCCCGATCAAAGAATCTGACATCAACTGAGAAACAATCCGTTGATCGAGGCCCTTGAAAAACTACGCCTGCCCAAACACGCGATCCATGTTGTCCGAGACTTCTTGCAAGCGATCCGCTCCGCCGCCACCGACTTCGGCGGCACAGTAGCCACGGAAACCAATTTCGATCAGCGCTTTCGTGCAGTCGGCCCAATCGATGTCGCCCTCGCCGATCTTCTTAAACTTGTTTTCCTTGCGCGAAAACCCTTTGGCGTCGAGCTTCACGATTCGTTTGTCGAGGGTTCGGATCCAATCACCGGTGTTGCCGTATTTCCAGTGATTGCCAATGTCGAATTGCATCCCGACCCATGGCGATTTGAATTCGTCGACGTACTTGACGAACTTGTCGGCCGTCTGTTTTTCGTCGCCGTCATGATCATACAGGAAATGATTCCATACGTTTTCGATGGCGATCTTCATCCTCAGCTCTTTGGCAAGCGGTATGGCCTTCGAGATGTTTTCAATCGAACGGTCCCAGCATTCTTGTTCTGAGCCGTCTTTGCCGTGGCCGACAACCAGCAACACAGTGTCTCCACCAACGGCTTTCGTGTCACGGAGGGCCGTCTTGAGATGTTCCAGTGCGGTGGCTCGTTTCTTGGGATCCGGGTCAGTGTGACGAATTCCCCAGTGAGACGAGCAGACCGTTCCGTCGACTGGTAAGCCACTGGCCTCGATCGCCGCTTTGGTCTCATCGACTTTCATTCCGGGCGAGTTCATCTCGATCGCGTCGAAACCGGCTGCCTTGGCTGCCTTGAATTTGTCGGCCAAAGAACCCTCAACCCTAACCATGCCAATCTTCAACGTCTTCAGGATGCGGCGTTTCTCTTTCTTCGTTTTGTCCGCGTAGGACACGAGCGGTTGTGAGATCGCCATCGCTGCGGTGGCTTGAAGGAATTGTCGGCGTGAGACGTTGTCGAACATGGAATTCTCCTCGATTTGTTCTCGAGACTTGATTGTGGATTGAGACTCTTCGCTATTGTTTTCAAAAACCGCACCAGATTGCAAAGTACTGAGGTTTGAATTCTGCAATTGAGAGCACATAGAATCTCGGCGTCGCGCGTTCGAAATCTTAGGAACGACATCGGAGAACAACTATGAAGTGCTTCAAAGTACTGACCGCGGTGGCTTGGCTTGCAGTATCGACATGCCTATTTGCCGAGGACATTCAATACGTCAAGACACGACGGATCGACCACGTCGACGATTACCACGGAACGAAGGTCCCTGATCCTTACCGCTGGTTGGAAGACGATGTCCGAAAATCGAAAGACGTCGCCGAGTGGGTCGCAGCTCAAAACAAGACGACGTTCGGCTACTTGAAAGGTTTGCCAGGACGCGACCGAATGCACAAACGGCTGAGCCAGCTTTGGAACTACGAGAAGTACGGCCTACCGTTCAAACGAGGCGATGACTACTTTTACTTCAAGAACAACGGGCTTCAGAACCAGTCGGTGTTGTATATGCTCGACGCGCTCGATGCCGAGCCTCAAGTTTTTGTCGACCCGAACACTTGGTCAAAAGACGGAACAGTAGCCTTGTCGAGCACGCTGTTTAGCGACGATGGCCGCTACATGGCTTACTCGATCGCCGAAGCGGGCTCGGATTGGCGAACGTGGAAAATCAAGAACGTCGCAACTCGTGAAGACCTGGACGAAGAGCTCGAGTGGATCAAGTTCAACACACCCTCTTGGACAAAAGACGGCCGTGGATTCTTCTATGGGAGATACCCAGAGCCCAAAGAAGGGGCCGAATTCCAAAGCCTGAACCTGAATCAAAAGGTCTACTATCACCGCCTGGGCACTTCGCAGTCTGAGGACGTGTTGGTTTATCATCGTCCCGATCATCCCGAGTGGGGCTACAACGCCACGGTTACCGAAGACGGCAAGTTCGTCATCATCACGGTTTGGAAGGGGACGGACGACAACTACCGCATTCTTTATAAGGACTTGAATGAACCTTATGGAATGCCCGTCGAGTTGATCGACCACTTCAACGACGAGTACTCGATCGTGGGCAATGATGGCAGCACGCTATTCTTCATCACCAACAAGAATGCGCCACGGCGAAGATTGATCGGTATCGACATCCGCAAGCCCGACGAAGAGCACTGGCGCGAGATCATCCCGCAGTCGGAAAACACACTTCGATCCATCGATCTGGTTGGCAACATGTTTGTGGCCAGCTATCTGAAAGACGCGAAGACTCAAGTCAAGATGTTCACGCCATCTGGCAAGTTTGTGCGTGAAGTCGAATTCCCTGGAATCGGATCGGCTCGCGGTTTTGGCGGGCGACGCGCAGACACCGAGACCTTTTATTCCTTCTCGAGCTTCTCGACGCCTTCCAGCATCTATCGCTATGACTTGCTGACCGGAAAGAGCGAGCTGTTTCGCCAGGCCAACGTCAAGTTTTCTCCTGATGATTTCGAAGTGAAGCAAGTCTTCATTGCCATCAAAGATGGGACTCGCATCCCCATGTTTATCGCTCATCGCAAGGGCATCAAGTTGGATGGCAACAATCCGACACTCTTGTACGGATATGGCGGCTTCAACATTCCCTTGACGCCCCGGTTCTCGATCAGCCGGCTGGCATGGATGGAGATGGGCGGAGTCTTCGCGATGCCGAATCTGCGCGGTGGCGGCGAGTATGGCGCGAAGTGGCATAAGGCGGGAACAAAGCTGCAAAAGCAAAACGTGTTCGACGACTTCATCGCCGCCGCCGAGTGGTTGATCGCGAACAAGTACACACAGTCCAGCCGATTGGCCATCCAAGGTGGTAGCAACGGTGGCTTGTTGGTTGGCGCGTGCATGACACAGCGACCAGAGCTTTACGGTGCGTGTCTTCCCGCTGTTGGCGTGATGGACATGCTCCGCTTTCAAAAGTTCACCGCCGGACGATTTTGGGTCGACGATTATGGCTCGTCCGACAATCCCGACGAGTTCAAAGCGTTGCTGGCATACTCGCCGTACCACAACCTAAAGCCAGGAACAAAGTACCCTCCGACAATGGTGACAACCGCAGACACCGACGACCGAGTCGTTCCAGGCCACAGCTTCAAATTCGCCGCAGCCTTACAGCATGCTCATGCGGGCAAGGCCCCCGTGTTGATTCGCATCGAGTCGCGGGCAGGTCATGGTGCCGGCAAACCCACCTCGAAAATCATCGAAGAGGTGACGGATGCTTGGTCGTTCTTGGCGAAGAATCTGAAGATGAACGTGGATGAGAATTGAGGAATTCCAAACAGCGTACCGTAACGCGCTACCGCAAATTCGCCGCTACCGGCGACTAGCGCCCATGCCGTTACTTCACAAGCGTTTATTCAGGACATGGTAACCCGCCGCGTGAGCGAGGGACGCTCACACGTGTTCGCGATCGGTGATTGTTGACGGCGAATACATGTGAGCGTCCCTCGCTCACGCGTCGGGTTACCATGAGTGGCGTCTCGACATAAACATATACATCGAAGTAAGTGCCATTCGGCTAGCACCGAGTCGCTCACGAAGCACGTCATTAGCGCTTATCAGCGTAGATTAGCGTTCCTCAAACCCACCCTGAGCCTTCTCTTGATGCAGCGCCGCAAGGTCCTCATCGCCCTACTTGGCATACACAAGCGAAAGAGTCTTGTGAATGCCGGCTCGCGAGCCAAGCCTTTGCAAAGCGAACTCTAAGTCAGCGAGCGCCTCTTCCCAGCGCGCCATCAACGCGAAAATCTGGCCGCGTGTTTCTCGGAATTCGGCGTTGTTTGGCTTCGAGTCCAATGCGGCGTCGACCAACATTAAGGCCCGCGAATGATCGGGCGTCTCGGCGTGCGCTAAGGCCCAAGCAAGATTGTTCAACACCGTCGCCAACTTCGGATTCAGACGATGAGCCTGCTCAAGGTGAAACGTGGCTTTCTCCAAATCGTCGTCGCGAATCGCATTGCTGCCAAGAATCAAGTGGACGGTTGCTGGTGCCGTCCCCTGCGAGAGAGCACGTTTCAAGACAGCGTCCGTCGCGGCGGATTTTACTTCTCCGGATAGGAGGGCAAGTTGCGTCAATGCAAAGCGGCCACCGACATCTAAGTCCAGAAGTCGTTGCAGGATCGTCAAACAACTTTCGACGTTCGAGTCATCCTGAGCCAAGTGCACGTACCATTGCTGATAGACGTTGATCAGTGCCTTGTCGAGCATTTTCGAGTTACCGACCGCACCCTCTTCGATGATCGACACCGCGTCTTTGTAACGTTCGTGTAACAAGAAGAGCTCAGCCAGCCGAATTCGACAGTTGGCGTTTGTTGGAGTGGCCCTCAACCGCCTTATGAAGTATTCCGACGCCAACTCAGACTGCGAGAAGGCCTCGCGCCGACTCTTCTGAGCGTCAAGCTGCAAATTGGCGTTGCTGCTGGAAGTTCCTGTCGACCCGGTTTTCGGGTGAATCGCAAGATACCACTGTCGATAAAGGTCCTTCATCTCGGCCTTAACGGCAGCCTGTTCTTGCGTTGGTGGTTCTTCGGCATCACTGGATATTTGCAACCGCTCAACCTCGCCAGCCAGTATCTTTATTGAGTCGGCGTATTCTCTAAGTAGTTTCTTGGCCTGAGCCAGCGCGATGCGGAAATCGGCCCGATCTGGGTTCAACTGGATCTGTTGCGTGAAGTACTCGGCAGCGCGCACTGCTTCCGAATTCGCCTTGGCTTGGTGAGTTCCATCGCTTGAGCCGATCAGACGATATGTTTGAGCCATCGCCAACCGCACTGACGCGTTTTCATCGGCGGCAAGAGCAAGATGAATTAGAGCCTTGTCATATTGGCCGGCGGCTAGATGCAGTCGCCCCAGCAACTCTTGCGCGGCCGCGTTGTCGGGATTTCCGCGAACAGCTCTCTCGGCGTGATGTAAGACCGTCACTGTGTCTTTTTGATTTCGATCACGCGTCGCCAGCAGGTACCTCGCACGCCAATAATGAGCGTCTGGGTAGCCCAGCTTATCGTCGGGTGCCAACACATGGATAATCGCTTGCTCTCGCTGATAGTCACCGTCCTTGCGAGCAACCTGCGCAAGCCCAAACTGAGCCGCTTGATCGCTCTCGTCAATTTGAACCAGCTTGCGATACCAGAGCTAAGCCGACTTCAGATCATTACGATCAAGTGCAGAATCGGCCGCGGCTCGATAGCGTTTCGAGATCTCCGATGCGCGAACGGCAAATCCCGTCGCGACGACTCCCGACAAGGTGACGAGGATCGCCAACGCCAGGAACGATTGCCAAAACAAACCAGCACGTCGCGATCGTCGCCACGCGTCGGCAAAGCGCAGCGTTCCCGCAATGCTTTGAGCGATTCTTGACATGAAGCCAATGTTTTTTTCACTCATCATTGCCCCCCGTTTTTTCGGGTGGCCTGCGAGGTGACGCCAGGAAGAAGCTGCGCGTCAATTCCTGCCGAAGAGCAACGAACGCTTGCCGAGCTTCCTCAATCTCATCACGAGTTAACGCTGAATCAGCACCAAGAAACAGTTGGAATTGATAAAGGGACTTGCTCCCACTTTGTGGAAACTCACTGCGAAAACGATTCATGATCGGAGACGAACGCTGTAGTCGCTCGGTCAGAATCGTTGCCAAAGAGTTGTCACCTGGACGCGCGTGCTTCCCGAACTCATCAAACATGGAATAAAACAAGTATCCAAACTCGCCAGTGGATTTTCGAAATCGCACTTCCACCATGTTCTCTGACGGAGTCGTCGTCGTCGTCCAACCGACGTTGGAATAACACACACGCAAGTCGTGCCAATCGTGAAACAGGTAATCGAACGATGCCGTCATGTATTGATTGCCCGTTCGGTACGTCCATGTCTTTGAGTACTCGCCGTTGATGTTTTGAATATCGCGTTGCTCGGTCGTGTAGTCGTGAAGTTTCCAGCGGTTCCACGTTGGCGTCAGCGTGGTCTTTGTCACGGAATTCGGGTTCAGCGTCGCGTTCTTGATCACCGGCTGGTTTGCGTAAATCACGTTCGCGACTTGAAGACATCCAAGCAGCAAAAAGACACAAGCGGCAGCCATGATGCGAGGCGTCTTGTTGTTCGCGTCATTTGATTTGCTCTCGCTTGAGTTTTCTTGGCCAAGCGGCTCCGTCAGCCGATTCCAACGGGCGGCAAGTTTGTTTGTGCAGTCCTCGACGGGACTCAAGAGAAATAGCAAAAGTTGATCTGTGGAGTGCAGGCACTTCAGCGCCAACGCAAACAACGCAAGCCCCAAGGTGTCGTGTTGCCAACCTGTGGCCAGGTCGATGTCGAATCTTGAGTGCGCGACAGCAACAATGGTGACTCGGGCAACGTTCAGAGCAACGGCCCAGATTCCAGCACTTAAAACCAGCAAGAAGATGTGCCATCGCGTTCGCTTTTGCCACACGGCAAAGACAGCGGCGAACGCAATTAGCGTTGTTAGAGATTGAATGCCGCTACAAGCTTCCTCGACCAAAAGTCGATGGCCCGGGAACTCGATTATTGTACCTTCCATCACATGAAGGAAGCCGAGTAAATCCAAGATAAGACTGCTGGCAGAAGCAACAATGATTTGTAATTCCACGCGGATCGCTTGGTCCCAAGGAAGCGGAAGAGGGATCAGAAACACCAGTAAGCTCCAGACTGGCAATAACTGACGAGCTCGTTGCGGGCCGGCCATTGGTAATAGACTGCCAGCAGCAAGAGTCGCGGCGACCATTCCAAGCCAAGGCGAGTGGATCAGTGTTGCTGCTGCGGAGAACAACAATGCGGCAGCCAACATTGTGCGAGCAATTCGCGATCTAGGAAGACCGGCGGGCGCCTCCGTCCAACGACGGTAACTCAAGAAGACAATCGCCATCAGCAACAGTGGAAAGAACTGGTATTGAGGTCGCTGCCAAAGACCTTGAAGGTGCAAAACAAACAAAGGTGTGCAGCCCAACGCCACGGCTGCAACGCAGATAAGCGTGCGCGTTGGCGCAGTAGACCGTGCCGGTTTGGAATCGGTACTGACGGTCTTGACAGAATTAGAAAGGGCGACTCGAGACATCGTAGTTGGTTCCGCGACCCGAGATCTCAAGCTAGGTGGCGCGATAGTGATTTGCAATTCGATTTGGGCAATCTTCCCAACCGACAGATCGCTCGGATTACCGGAAACATGGCAATCGTTAAAATCGTTACAAGTGGACTGCCTGCTATGCCTTATTCCGTTTCGCCTGGACGAGTCATGGGGGCTCGCGTCTTTTGCATGCGGAGCACTGGACTTACATTTCGTGTTGGCCGAAAACACATGACAAGACCGGTTTTTCGAAAAATCCGGGCTTCTGTCTCACGACTCCGGCTATAGGATTCGAGAAGTTCCATGACGAGACTCGCCAACACATTTGCATTGATTGCGGTCCTTGTGACTTGCTTCAGCGCTCGACTGGCTGCCAACGAGAAGAAGAAGCCAACTCCGCTGGAGACAATTCGGCTAGAAGACCTGAAAAAGCACGTGAGCGTGTTGGCCAGCGATACGCTTGAAGGTCGAGAAGCTGGAACGCGAGGCGGCAAGGCTAGTAGTGCTTACATCAAGAAACAGATTCAGCGAATCGGCGTCCCCGGCGGCACGAAAGATGGCCACTACTTCCAAGAATTCCGTTACGAATATCGCAATATCTTGGCATTCATGGAGGGGAGCGATCCAGCGCTGAAGAACGAGGTTATAATCGTTGGTGGCCACTACGATCATGTTGGCTTCGGAAACAAGACCAACAGCTATGGGCCCTTCGGCTACATCCACAACGGAGCTGATGACAATGCCAGCGGTGTTGCCTTAACACTGGAGGTGATGGAGGCCTTCACGCATGCTGGCCAGCCGCCGAAGCGGTCGATCTTGTTCGCGTTTTGGGATGCCGAGGAAAAGGGACTCTTCGGCTCGAAGCACTGGATTGGCAACCCGACCGTTGCCTTGCAAAATGTTCTCTTCACGGTAAACGCCGATATGGTCGGACGACTCAGGCCGGGCAAGTTCGACGTCTATGGCACTCGGTCAGCGCGCGGCGTCAGACAGCTTATCACAAAGGCCAACTCCGAAGCCGCCTTCGACATTGGTTTCACATGGGACATGCAACCCGACAGCGATCATTGGCCGTTTTACGAACACGCGATTCCCAGCTTGATGTTGCATACAGGCAAACACGACGATTATCACCGCCCCAGTGATGACGTCGACAAAATCAACTACGAGGGCATCCGCTCGATCACTCGAATGACGTATCGATTCCTCGAAGACTTGGCCAACCGAGAAGACGTACCGAAATTCCGCCGAGATAGTTGGAACGAGGACCTCGCACAGCAACGCCAATTCGACGCCGAGTGGCCTGCCCCAGACGCCCGCTTCGGAATCTCGTGGGATCGCGATCAACAAGAGAAAGACGGCGTCTTCGAGTTAACCGGTATCGCTCGCAACTACCCAGCACACCGATCCGGCCTTCAAGCGGGCGACCGCCTGATTACGTTCTGGAATCAAAAGCTGACGAACAAGACTGATCTCCGAGCCCTCGTCTTAGTCGCACCCGACAGCGTCCCCATCATAATCCGCCGCGGCGATGACGAGAAAGAACAAACCGTCACCGTCGAGTTGTTTGGCGAGCAATCCCCACACGGACTCGGTTGCGACACGGATGATGCCGAGCCCGACAGCTTGATTGTGAAACGCGTCATCGCCGGTTCGCCAGCTGCCGTAGCAGGAATCGAGGTCAACGATCGCTTCCATGGAATCGTTGACAAATCGACGGACTCACCGCAAGAGCTTGCCAAGCTGATCGAGTCAGCAACCGCACCAATCGAGTTAACACTTGAGCGAGCTGGCCGAATGCGGACCGTGAAACTTGTGCCACTGAGTGTGTCTAATAGGGCAACGGAATAACGTCCTATTGGGCGTCAGTTGAGTTTTCCATAGCCTGTTTGGGACCAAATCTCTTGGCCAATTGATCATGAGTAAGGATGTCGATTGTTCTGTCGATGCTGGCGGCTTTGACATTCCCCAGAAACATCAGTGGTGTCCTGGCTCCTCCTACTTGATCCTCACCGTCTGACATTGCCAACAGTACCTGCTGAAAACGATAGGCAGACCTAGGCTCAATCTCCACAGCCTCAATTGTCAATCTGAACGACTTTATTCGGGAATGCCCTAACGTCTTGTCTTCAGCAACCAAGCCGTCAGCAATCAGAAGGACTAGCAAAAAAA
>PBMZ01000119.1 GCA_002722955.1 Planctomycetaceae bacterium
TGTCTTTCGTTCCTCATCCGTGAGCCGAACAATATACGTCTTGACCATGACAACCTCCTGTCGTTGTCACAATCATCGGCAAACCAAACCCGAATTCTTAAGCCTGACGCAGCACTAGGTGAATCCACAATCGACTTCCACACAAGGCGGATTGAAAACACAACCATCGTTTGCAACACCCGCGACACGACCGAAGCATACTTCGAAATCGACGAATTCGCCAGCAACATCGAATTCGCAGGCGGCAGAATCAGAAACTACAAAATCGGCTTCGACTTCCACACCGACGACGAAAACAACGGCCAACTCGAAACCTGGAAGATCGGCGGCTTTGCATGTTCTGGATTATCACGGCAGCCTGATCGACGACATTCCATCTCAGCATGAGCTGTAGACTCATTCGAACACCCGTTGTGTCACCCTTTCGGTGACATTGGGCAGCCTTGCACATCAACGGAAAGTGTATACGCTTGTTGCCATCTCTGCTTCGTCCGCCCGGAGGGCGAAACAACCTTTGCCGGTGGCGTAAGCCACCGGATAACGGCCAAAACACTTGACAGCACGACGGGCAAGCGAGTGGGTAAACAGCGGCCCCACTCGCTTGCCCGTCGTGCTTGTATTGGTGACAAAGTTAACTGTGAGGAGTGCATCAGGCAAGAAATCCCAGGCTGAAGTCGGGCGGTTGAATGTTGTGTTGTTCAGCAAGCGTTCGCAACGTCGCATTGATTTGGTCGTCGAGGGCCGCATTAGAGAAATCGCTTGCGTGGATTCCTCGACGAACAAAAGCCGTTTTGAATCCAACATTCTGCCCACCCGCAATATCGTGTTCCAAACTATCGCCCACCGTCAGGAAACGATTTGGAGCAATTTCAGGCTGGCAACGCTTGATGGCTTCAAAAACTGGAGTGTGAGGTTTGCCATACCATGTTACTTCGCCACCCATCGCTTCATAGCGATCCGCTAAGGCTCCCGGTGACATAACGAACCGTTCAGCGCGGGGTGAGGTCTTGTCGGGGTTCGAACAAATCAAAGGAATCTCGAATTCCAGTGCTTGCTGGAAAGTTGCATCGTATTCCGTTTCGCCCGTGTCATCGAGCAAGCCCATCAACAGAATAGTGTCGCAAGATGGATCGATTTCCATATCGCTTCCAGCGGCCCAAATTCCTGGGTCATCCGGGTGAGCGCAGATGGGATAAAAACACTTAGGCGTTTGTCCTGCCACGTGGACTCGAGATTCGTTGACATCTTGCCATAACGCTTCGCCGGAAGTGACAACCTGCGAGATTGTCTCGACAGGCAAGCCCATTTTCTCGATTCGCTTGAAATTGAGATCCGCACGTTTGCGGGAATTGGAAAGAATGAAGATTTCTTTTCCATTCCCGTGCAGGATTTTCATCGCGTCGCTCGCAGATGGATAGCAGGTCGAACCGTTATGCAACACACCCCATTGGTCAAGCACTGCGACATCAAACGAATCGAGAACTTCCTCTAAACTATCGATCAGAATGGTCACTGATTTGCTCAAATATTCTCTTGAGAGTCACAAAGGTCCAACGAATTTAGGGAGACGACGAATGTTGCCGTCTCCCTAAATTCGTTGGACTTGTCCGTACTTCCACTAGGCTACTTCCACCACTTCCATTCGCTCACTCGCTGTTTCACGTAATCAACCAGAGGTCGAGCACCATAAAACGTCGCGTGAGACTTTACGCCTTCCGCATCATGAATCACACAGACAACTCGACCGTTTGCAGCAGCGTCTTGAAAACCGGCGTAAGTTGGAGCTTTGGCGAGAAACAACATTTGCGTGTGATCGAGTTGTGGTGACAACTTCTGCAAATCCCCGCGCGAATCGGCATCTGCAATCGGAGTCAACTTGTCGACGTACCGCTCGCGCCACGGAAAGACGCGGACAAAGTCGCGGGGCGACCAATTGAACCCTGCCAACATCGCGTTGTATCCGTGTCGCTTGACTCAACCTTCGTCGTAAGCGCTGTAGGCAAACTCCATTTAGCAGTCTTGTTCGGGATAAAACAGCCCGCCGGATTGTCGCAAAGGCTGAATCACGCGGCTTTGGTAGTCTCGCCAAGCCAACCCGTCCTTTTCCGCTGCATCCGCCGCTTGCCAGATTGCAATTTGTTTGTCGTTCCAACTTGGATCGAGCGTGATGTTGGCAATGTGGTGTAACTGCGTCCCACCGAATCGCCGCGAACGATCCGGGTAAGCTTCGGGACACAATATGACCTCCATTCGCGGCTGAAGAGAGCGAGCGGCTTGTTGCAGAGCCTCTCCAACGGAAAAGTCATCCGATTTGTTTCCGAGTAAATCTAACCCGCGTTTTTGTAAGCTCGGCAGGTCTTCAGCCTTTACAACCGGTGTTTTCAGCAGTCCTTGGAAGATTTGAAACTGTCCTTCGCGAATCGGTTCCGGCTGCTTTTCACGAAGCGACTTTCGCACAATCAGTGGTCGAGGAGCGTCATCATCGCGCAACATCGCCAGCGTCTCGACCGGGTAGTATGTGCTGTATAAACGAGATCGCCAGCCAGGACGATCGCCAACCCGCCCTCGGTGTTTTGCAGCGAGTTGATCCAACGCACACAAGCGTCAACATTGATGGGCTTGCGACTCAAATGCCGCAAAGCCGCGACCGCCGCCCAAGTGTAATACGCGTCCGAATAATTTCCTGGTGCGGAGTCGTTTGTATTCCAGCGAAACGATCCTGACGGCTGTTGACAAGATTGTAGGAAATGCACGCATCGGTCTGTTGCCGGAACATCGGCTCCGAGCATCTTTAGTGACGCGATCGATTGATACGTGTGAGCGACATGTGCGGCATCGTTGCTTGGCTTCGCGTCCTTTCCGCGGATGTCAACGAATCCGCCACAAGCCGCTTGACGCTCGCGCACGAAGCGAACCAGATAATCGACATTCGACGCCGAACGGCCAGACGCTTGAAGACCAGCCAAGGTGTAAAACAACGAAGACAGGTTGTAGAACCCCAACTCTTCCGCGCTATCATCACGCGGATCAATCCCAGCGCCACCAGCTTTGAAAAAAGTATCAGCGTCCGTGCCGAAAGGGCTTCCGTAGTAGCGAACTTCGTGGCCTTGATGAACCAAACGAACCTGCATGTGCCGCGCCGTTGGCGGCGTTTCAAACAAATGCCGAATGCCGTGTGGGTGAAAGAACAGCCAGTGCCCGTAACCGATGTGCCCGCGCGGGTAGCCCAGCCCGTGTTGCAAGATTGCCTGCGGTCGGTCGATCTTGGCATCCAACAACCGCAAGGTCTTCACCGCCGGATAATTCCAAGCTGCATCCGTGTATTCTTGGTCGAGCGGTCCAAACGCACCGTTCGACTTGCGGCAGCTCAAGACATATTTGACTACGGATTGTGCCTCGACATTTTTTGTTTTCTCTTGGGCGGAAGCAACTACAGTGTTGGACAAGAGTATGAATACCAAGACTCGGACCATAGGATAACTCCTCCGCCTTATCTGAGGGAGAATTTGGGACAAGCACGCCAAGCAGCCCAATTACTGAAAGTAGCAAAGTCCAACGAATTTAGGGGGACGACGAATACTTCCTTTTTATTCGTCGTCCCCCTAAATTCGTTGGACCAATTCGCATTACACCACCAATCTCATGAATCAACGAGGAATCGACATGAACAGCAAGGACCGAAACGATGCAATCTTATACGGCCGCCGAGCATTTATGCGAGACGGCTCGCTGTTTTTATTGAGCGCTGGAGTTGGTCTTTCCCAGGGCTTGTCTTCGTTCGCTGAAGAACCAAAGGCTCAGTTGCGTTTTGGTTTGGTGACGGATTTGCACTATGCGGACAAAGCTCCGGGTGGATCGCGTCACTATCGTGAAACGCTGGCGAAGTTGGAAGAGGCCGCTTTGCAGTTTGCCAAGGAAAAGCCTAGCCATGTGGTCGAACTAGGCGACTTTATTGACGCGGCGGATTCCGTTGCCACCGAGAAAAAGTATCTCGGGCGCGTTAACAAGGACTTTGCTGAACTGCCGGGCAAGAAGCATTATGTCCTTGGCAACCACTGTGTTTACACTTTGACCAAGGACGAGTTTCTGGACGGCGTCGGGCAAAAGAAATCTTACTATTCGTTTGACGATCGGGGCTTTCACTTCGTCGTGCTTGACGCTTGCTTCCGCAACGACGGCAAGCCTTACGGACGCAAGAACTTTCAATGGACCGATCCAAACATTCCGCAGGAGCAAGTCGAATGGCTGCAAGCAGATCTCAAGAAAGCGACCGGCAAGACGATCGTCTTCGTCCATCAACGGCTTGACGTGAGCAACCACTACGGGGTGAAGAACGCGGCGCAAATTCGCCGAGTGCTTGAGCAATCGGGCAAAGTGCTGGCCGTCTTCCAAGGCCACAGTCACAAGAACGAGGTCAAAGAAATCAACGGCATCCACTACTGCGTGCACCGTGCGATGATCGAAGGTTCGGGCAAAGAAAACAACGGCTACTCAATCATGGACCTCTTCGCCGACGGCACGATTCGCATTACAGGATTTCGCAAGCAAGAGAAATACAACTGGTCGTGACGAACGAATCACCGTATCAGTCGACAAATTATACTGTGGCAGCTGCCGTCGCCAGACGGCGGGCCACTCTCTGGCGAGCATAGCTATAGGGAGACTACTTTATGAATAGTACAACAAGTTCCAACGACGATCGAATGTCTACGTCTCAACTGACGCGCCGCGAGGCTCTTGTTGCTGGTGCCAGCGCGAGTCCGCTGTTGGCAGCCACGCTCCAGCAAGCGGGCGCTGCCGAATCCGACTCAAAGGCGATCGGACCAGTTCTTGGCCACGTCGATCACGAAACCGCGATCATCTGGTATCGCCCGACTACTCCCGGCGAGTACGTCGCAACGATCACTCATACTGAGTCGGGCACTACGCAATCCGCAAAGGCCGCTTCGTCACCAGAACATGATCTTTGCATCACGTGGCAGTTTGACAAGTTGGAGTCGAACAGCAATTACACTTACGTAATAAAGCATCAAGGTCGTGCGGTAGAGGAAGCAGGCACTCAGCGAATTCGCACGGCGCCGCCTACCAGCCAACCCGCGAGAACTGTTCTTGCGATGGGTTCCTGTGCTTCGAGCGAGAAGTTCTTTGACGTCTGGTCGCAGATTGCAGCAAACAAGATCGACGGTTTGATGTTGCTGGGCGACACACCTTACATCGACAGCACCAAGTTGTCGGTCAACCGATCTCGGCACCGTCAGTTCATGTCAATCCCAACGCTCGGCGCGTTGGGGGCATCCACTCCGATGTGGGGCACGTGGGACGATCATGACTTTGGCGGCAATGACACGGACGGAAAGGTTGCCAACAAATCAATCCTTCGTCAGGTCTTCATGGAATACCGGGCTCAAAAGCAGTTCGGCGATGGACAGCACGGCGTCTATACCAAGTTCCGCCGTGGTCCGGTCGAGGTGTTCATGATCGACCCCCGTTACTTCTCGCAGACCGAACCCAGTCCTGTCGATCCAAGCAAGCCAACGTGCCTTGGCAAGACTCAATGGCAATGGCTGCTCGCTGGCTTAAAGTCTTCGACGGCACCGTTCAAACTGCTCGCGACAGGCATGATCTGGGACGACAAGAAGAACAGCGAAAAGGATGACTGGGGGACTTATGCACACGAACGCGAAGCACTGTTCGACTTCATCGGAAAGAACCGAATCAGCGGCGTGGTGCTCATTGGCGGTGACATTCATGTTTCACGCCATCTCAAATATCCGATGAAAGAACGGATGGGTTACGACCTGCACCAGTTCATAATCAGCCCGCTCCACGACCGCGTCATTCCATCCCTCAATGTACCACACCCGGCTCTTGAATGGGGCAAGCCTCTTAAGAACATGTTCTTGACGATCACCGCCGATACAACGGGCGACCAACCGACACTCGACGCGAACTGGATCGACCGTACAGGCAAGGTCCACAGACACGTTCAGCTGCAAAGCGACGCGTAAACAGCTAGAAGCTGTCCAGATCGATGGCCATGAAATACACTCCATCCCCATACGTCTAACAGTGTGTAACGAGCCAAATTTGCAGCGGCAAAAGGAGCCATAGATGTTTGTTAATCGTGCTAAGCAGTGTGTGTTCATCGCGTTGCTGTTGTCATCGCGTAGTTTTGCGGTCGAACCGATTCCCTTCGGCAATGTTGCTTGCGAGGGCGACTATCAGCACCATTTGCAGGGCGTTTGCACCAATGAAAAGGATGCGATTTATTGGTCGTTCACGACCGAGTTGGTCAAGACGGATCATGATGGCAAAGTCTTGAAGAAGATCTCGGTGGCGAACCATCATGGCGACTTGTGCTTTTATCAGGGGAAGATCTATGTCGCCGTGAATCTTGGTAGTTTCAATGATCCAAAGGGCAATGCGGACTCGTGGGTTTACGTTTACGACGCCGAGACGCTGAAGCAAACCGCGAAACATGAAACGCAAGAAGTGTTTCACGGAGCGGGCGGTGTTGGCTTGATGGAAGGCCGATTTTATGTTGTCGGCGGCTTGCCCGATGGCGTCAAGGAGAACTACGTCTACGAATACGACGCAGGCTTCAAGTTTGTCAAAAAACACATCGTCAAAAGCGGCTGGACGCGATTGGGAATTCAGACGGCAACGTTTCACGATAAAGCGTGGTGGTTCGGCTGCTATGGCTCGCCCGCGATTTTGCTAAAGACTGATGCCCAATTCAAAATGCTAGGTCGTTATGAGTTTGATTGTTTTCTGGGAATCGTTGGTGTGGCGAAAGATCGATTGCTTGTCGCGAAAGGCCCGAGAACGGAGAAAGGTCGTTGGCTGGGCTCACTTCATCGGACACACCCCGACAAGAAACGCGGGTTGATGTTTTTGCCTCGAACGACACCGGCAACGGATCAACAAAGCATTCAACGTCGTGGCAACTGGTCGGACGAGCGATTTCGTTTCGCAGCGTTTGCATCGGCTCGCACCAGTGAAGACAAGGCGTCGCTTGAATACGCGTTTCAAGGGACGGGCGTTTCCATTCGGCTCGGCGGTCACAACGTGCCGGCATATGGGCGGCCGAACCTGGGAAGGTTGGCTGTTTTTGTTGATGGTGAATTGACGCAAACACTTAGCCCCCGTTCCTTGCCACGCGAAATCGTGTTAGCTCAAAGCTTGAAGCCGGGACGACACACCGTGCGCGTCGAACATCGCACGGAAGAAGGTAACGCGGGCGTGCGGGTCGAGTCATTCACCGCTTGGGACGACGTGCGCGGCGATTTGCAATTTCAAATCAACGGAGAAGCCAACTCTCATCTGGTGGATTGTCGTGCCATCCTGCGGCGCGGCGATACGATAATCCGAAACTCGTTGGTGCGAAATTGGATGACAGGGCAAGCGTCGCTAACAGGGCTGCCACTAGGCGACGATTACTCGCTGGAAGTCCGCGCTGTGGGCTGGCAGACCGTTCGAACTGCTCCGTTTAGCATCACTGCTGGTAAGTCTACGAACGTATCACCGTTCTTCTTGAAACGCGATGACTCGACTGTGATGTTGCGTCCATCACGTTTTCGCTTTCCAAGATTGAACAAGCTCGCCATTCGCAAACCGGGCGAGACGTTTCGTGCTCGTTTCCTGGGCTTCGACGCGACGATCGACGAAGTCAAACTCACGCGGCATGTTGGTCCGGCGACGATCTCGCGCGTGCTCAAGTTTCAAGAAGACAAATCCGCGGCTTACTATTACGACCGCGAAGTCGCCGCCACCTTGCGCGACGACATGCCGCCGGGCGTTTACGATTTGCAAGTCCAAGTCACCGGTGGACACCGCACAGGCTTTTGCAAGTCGCCGCGCAGCGTTCATGTTTTACCAGGGTATCCAGCGAATCCGACCTTCGTCACCTTTGGGCATCTCGACACGTCGGCGCAAAACCAGGCGGAGTATCTTCAGCGGCTGGTCGACGTGATCAACCTGCTGGCTCCCGATATGGTGTTGTGCAGCAACGCTTGTAATCCAGCGTATGTGTCGGGAGCGTGGGCGGGGCTCGACATGCCTTACATGATCAACTTTGGCAACCACCAGTTTCCCGGCCATGAAGACTGGTACGGTGATCCGATCGGCCTAATCGATCTTGGCCCAAACATCAGTATTTTGAATTACGGATATCCTTGGCACGTCGAAAAGTCCAAGATGCAAGCGAACACGTTGCTTGCATCTCGCCCTGACGCCGCCATTAAGATCATCAACGCCTTCGAGGCCAACGCGCCGTTTGAGTTGCTCGACCGGCACCAAGTTCGAATGATTCACGACGCGCATGGCATCGGCAAGAAGGTGACCAACTTTGGCAAAACGCCGACGCGTCGAATCGGCAAGTCGAACGCCGAGAGTTTCCGAGTCGTCCGCTTTGACAACAAACAAGTGACCTCCTGCACCTACAACGGCCACGAGACTGCCCCGATCCCTTTCGGCCGCGAATCGCCTTCGCCGGTCAGCGTCCGCTTCCAACATCCCAACAACGGCAGTGGGGAACAAAACATCGCCACAATTCGCAACCGGCTTGTCGAAGCTTACCCCAATGGCCGCGTGACCTTCATCATGCCTGCTGGAAGATACCAGGTCCGCGGCGGTCGGCTCGAATCGCAATTCGCCAGCGACGATGGCCGTTATCACATTTTGAACGTTCGCGTCGACATCCCAGCGAATGATTTGGCCGAGGTTTCTGTTGAACGAAGGTAATCCTTCTCGGCAAGAATGAACGGAGAGGTTTTACCTTCTCGCTTCAGTTGCTCAAATCATACGGCAGTTCGAACTGATGAGATTCTGCATTTGGAGCGATCTTGGTGCTGCGGCAAACGGATTTTTGGCTGGCGCTGAAGGTGATCACGCGGATCTTGTTCTGTGCAGGTAGAAACCGATACAGGCGAAAGTTTCCGCCGCGATAGTCGGATAAGCATGCATGCACAACGTTTCCGTGCTTTCCCTTCGCGGAATGAACCAATGTCTGTGTCCGGCTTTGATCGCCGCAACAAATCAAGAACAAATTGACATGGTGCGAGAAACACTTAGCCCACAATTGTTCTGGCGAATTGCCTTTGTTGCCGTGCGTCTTGTGCCACCGCATGACGCCTTTGGGAGCGTCGTAGTAATCGCTCGGCTTCATGGGGTGATCGCGCGGGCCGAGGAACATGTGTGTGGTGACGAGCGCGCGGCGGTCGGCATGCTTGGTCAACACGCCGTTCGCCCATTCCAATACGTTGTCGGGGGCATTGCATTCGAGGTGCAACCACACGAACTTGTATTGGTCAACTGAAAACAACTGATAACTGTTGGCGTTGTTCTTGATCTGCCCCGCGTACCAATCAAACGCCGCGAATTCTTCGGCGGGAAACGTCTTTTGAAACAGCGCTGAGTCACCGCTGGACAGCATGTCGTGATTGCCAACGGAGAACGCAAATGGGACACGGCCCTTCAACTTGATCATGTGACGCCTAGCAATTACCCATTGAGCTTCGGAATTGTAATCGCCAACGATGTCGCCGACGTGGCTGACGAACTGGATGTTCTGTGACTTTTGGTGTTCCAGAATCCAGTCAACCTCGGCTGAGAAAGTCGCTTCGGTCTTCTCGGAAACATACGCCTGAGTGTCCGGCAGCACGGCAAACGTAAACGCTCCTTTGGGAAGTTGATCAACATCCTCGGCTGCGCAGAAGGAGCGTGTAAGCAACAAACATAAGAGACCGACAGCGATTCTGAATTGTTGATGGTTGAGCATAGTTAATATCTTAGTTGGTTCCTCGGCGGCGTAGCCGCAGCCAAACGTAGCGTGATTCTCCGAGTTGGGCATTGGGGCCCGACTCGGAGAGTCAGGCTACAAACATTTGCATATCTTACGGAGTAAGAATCTATGTCAATGATCTTTCCTCGCATGGAATCCATAAAGGAACGTACGCCGAAGATAGAATCTCACGCGTGAGGCTTCATTGGGCATCGTGTTTCCAGCTTTCCAAGTCAGCACGGTGGCGTGATGGTCGCCCGAGATGGGTTGGCAGTCGTCTTTGGAGTAGCCTTCGATCACTTTGCCGGATGAATCGAGCAAGGCGACTCGAAGTTCTCCGTTTTTTCGGATTACCGCGTTGACGAACAATTGTTTGCCCGCGATTTTGATTCGTCCGGTGGTTGCTGTGCCGACGTAGGGGCCGCCAATGACGGGTGCCAATGCCCAGAGACGATCAGCCGTCCAAGTGGCTCGGCAAAGTGCACCGTAGTTGGGCAATGAACTTGATTGGCGGCTGACGACCTCACCGCGAGCACGCAATCGCCGGGGGCCCGAATTCACCGTATTGAACAGGTCGCCGTGTAAAGATTCGTTGCCGCTGTAATAGACGTGCATTTGTTTGCCATCCAACAACGGCCGGCTCATGGGCCAGATCATTCCACCGCCATATTCACCCAATGGCGAATTCGGCAACGCGGCGCGGCGATCAGGTCTCCACCAGTTGATGCCGTCACGCGATGCCGCGAACTGCAAGTCGATACGTTGTGTGTGGTTGTGATAGACGGTCACCGTAGCCGCAAAGCCACCGGGTACTTTCACAGGACAAAGCTCCATGAACTGCGTGTCCGCCGGATCTCGCCAATCGGGTGTCATGACAAGTCTCGTCGGATCGCTCCACGTAGTTCCATCAGTACTGGTGCGACGACCGATCAACCGCAGACCGCCATCGGCAATATCGTACGGTGTGAGGCCGCCAGGAAACGCTGGCAGCTCGGTCTTATGATACGCGACGTAAGTACCGTCCGCTTGGCGATAGAGGAAACAACTATCGGTCGTGTTGAGCTTGATCGGACCCTCGATGGCTTTCCAATTCTTGCCATCTTTCGATCGAAAACGGTAGAGGCCATACGGGTGCTTGTCTTCGCCTTTCGGCAAAGTCAGACCTTCGATGCGACCCGTTGCACCAGGATAGCCGGGGTAGCGGAAGATAAACATTTCGTAAGGCATGGCTCGCTGCGGATCGATGTTGACCGACGCGTACGAGCACCAAAGGTCCATCAGCAAGTTGGTATGCTTGTGCTCGCCGTACGGAATCAGCGAAAGCCGAGGACGCCGCCAACGAACGCCGTCTTTGCTTTCCAGATAACTGAGCCGCCGATCATGCCGCCAAGTGCCAGGGCCGTTTGGTTTAGAAATCGGAGTAGAAATCTGCCACGCCTTCCACAGACCATCGATGGGATCGCGTAGCACCGTGCCATGACTAAAGACACCGCCTTCGTCCCACGGCATCTCTGGTTCCAACAACGGATTGTTGTCGTCAGGCTTTCCCTGCTCAACGCGCCAAGCAACCAGGTCAAGATCGGTGAAGTCGCTCGGCATCAGAAACGGCAGCATCGAAGCTTGGTCGTTGCCAGATGAATCGACGCCCTCTGACCTCAAACATGCACCATCGATCAAGCACAAGACGGCAACCGCGAGAGTGAGATTTTTATTCATGCGTGAAGTATAATCCGTCCGCGATGTTCTTGCTTGTACCGTCGGAGAAAAAATACAGTATCCAAATGGCCGTAGCGGAATTCGCCAGAATTCCCGTCCGCGAACAAGGGATGGGAATTCTGGCGAATTCCACTACGGTCAACCATCCTTCCGACTCTTAGTTGGAACTAATGAGTTTAGGTTTCAAGTTATGAAATATGTCGTTTTCCTCTCATTCGTTTTCGTGTGCGTTGATGCATTCGCCCAGTTGGAACAGATGCGGGAAAGTGGAAGCCGAGATTCCGCGCAGAAACGCGATGTCAGTTGGCTGCAGGAGATCAATACCGCACCGGAGAAAGTGCCGACGGACTTCGCGGGCCGGATCGGGCCGTTGCTGACCACTGACGGCAAAACGATTCGGTTGGTTGAGGAATGGCAGTCGCGCCGTCGGCAACTGCTTGAAGATTGGAACAAATTCCTCGGGGAAGTCGCCGAACGGCCAGCGAAGAGTGATTATGAGATTCTCGAAACACAGAAACTTGACGGTTTTGTTCGACACCGGATTCGCTATGAAAACGAACCCGGTCAGCAACTGGAAGCCTGGCTTCTCAAACCATCGGGCAAAGCTGAACCTGGTTCGCTGCCTGGAATCATCGCGCTCCATCAAACGACCAGCCAGACGATTGACGAGATCGCGGGTGTGGCCGGTCCGGAGATGCAGCACTTGGCACCGAAACTCGCAAAACGCGGCTTTGTCGTAATTTGCCCGAAGAACTACCTGTGGGTCGATACGCCGTCGATTCCGGAAGCCGCGCGACGATTCCTGAAACGTAAGCCGGGTGTGCTCGGCATGAGCAAGATGCTCTACGATGCCCGCCGCGCGACGGACATTCTCGCGAACATCGCCGAAGTCGATCCGATGCGTCTGGGAGCGATCGGGCATTCACTGGGTGCGAAAGAGACGCTCTACCTTGTTGCATTCGATCCACGCATCCAAGCAGCCGTTGCGAGCGAAGGTGGCCTGACATTTCGTTCCACGAATTGGAACGCGCCGTGGTATCTTGGTAAGTCGATCGACGAGCCAGATTTCGACCGCAATCACCACGAACTTCTGGCCCTGATCGCACCACGCCCATTCTTGATACTCGGCGGCGAATCGGGTCGAGGCGCAGCAGACGGCAATCGCAGTTGGCCACTGATTTCGTCGGCACAAGGCGTCTACAAACTCTGGGATCAACCAGTCCGACTCGGGTTGCTTAACCACGGCCAGGGCCACTCGATTCCCGAACCAGTGTGGGAAAAGACCTCTCAGTGGCTGGACACGTATCTCAGCAAACCTTGAACATCTTCGTTCGATGATGTTCGATTGGCGAGGATGATGTTATTAAACGTCCTCACTATTCATCCTATCGCGAAGAGTTGTCGCTGCGTTCCTTGATCCGGCCTACTCAGCTTTTGCGGCGATTGCCCGGGCGCCGATGAAGCTGCCGGTGGACGAGCCTTTTGTGATCCGTGTTGATGTCTTGGGAGACAAATGCATAAAGTTTGGATCGGCTGCGTCGGTCGATACGAAAATTGGTTTGGCGTCGGTGACACAACCTTTGCCAAGCCCGGCTTGACTGGCCACGTTTCCCTGTTTGTTGCCCCAGAATGCACAATAATCGGCCTTTTGTAGATAACCGATCCCGTAGCCATCGACCAGGAATCCTGCGCCGGCATTCTTGACAAAGAGATTGTTCCTGACTTTCACACCGTCCAAGTGCCACTTCATGGACAACCCGTCGCCCCACTGTTTATCGACACCGCCACCCCAGGCGTGATAGCCGTTGTTGTAAATCGTGCAGTTCTCGATCACGCCGGTAATTGGAATGCCTCGCTCGCGCTTACTGGCGGTGAGCAGACCTGAAACTGGAAAGCAAATCCCCAAGCGTTTGTTGTTCATGATAATGCTGTTACGGACGGCAAAATTCACGATACGCTGTTTCTCGTGATCGGGCTCGAAGTCGATGCCCTCTTGCGGGCTTGTCCCGTTGGTATTGATGAGAACCGCATTGTCGATGGTCAGATCCTCGGCGCTGATGGCATTGCGGTAGGCGTTAGTGATGAGGACGTCTTTTATCAGCACGCCTTTGTTATAGGAACTGTGAGTCAAGCCTCCGATCATGATGCCGTCACCGCCTGTATCCTTGATGGTTAGGCCGAGGATTCTGACGTTCTTGCTTGCGTAAACGACGATTGCGTGGCGGTGTTCGCTGGGTTTGTAGGGCTTGCCGCTGGCGAACAGGTCGCGTCGCATTTTCAACGTCGCGCCGTGGCCTTTGAGTGTTACATTTTGCAAAGACACAGCTTTGAAGAGATGGCCGCCTTCATAGAACCGGCGGCCTGGCTTGGATTCGATTACCGCACCTTTTTCGAAAAGTACTTCCTGGTTGGATTTCAGCCAAACGGTGTCGATAAGCCAAGGCGTGCCCATGTTAGGCACCCAGACCTTAGCCGCACCGGAATGAACCGCAGCCTTGAGCGCGGCGGTTGCGTCTTTCGGATCAAAAGGTGCCTCGGCGATTTTCGACGCATCAAGATAGCCTTTTGGCGCGGGAGTCGCTGCAAAGACCGGTAGCGACCAGAGCACTATCAATGAAGAAAAGTGAAAGACGGCGGGGAAGAACGGATGCATTTTTCATGTGCAACCGCCGCGACCAACATCAAGGCTATCAACGCTGGAACGGTAAGGTGTGTTCTATGGTGAATCATCATCAACTCCTGTGGTGTTCACTTTTCTACAGGCATTTTGCCAATCTGCCGATACCTAAACCTTAACGCTCGCGTGTTACATCAGGTGAAAGTGAAGCTGTCAGTGGCGGCATGGCACTTGTGAGCCGCGACGCGTTACGACCAGCGGCTCACGTTCGATTGACTGGCAATTAAGGGACAGAGCCTACTAGCCGCGAGGCTGCAACCTTTGCGTTTCATTCACGAAAGGCAAAGGAATAAAGTTCCGCGTCCTTCAGATGGAATCGCAGCACGAGCGGCCGGCGTGCAAGTTTCGAGACGTCGTTCCGTTCGCCGAATGTCACCGCGTGTCGCAGACTGTCTCCGGTGATCGGTGCCGATTTCGGCCAGTCTTTTAGACGTTTCAGTGCAAGGTCGAGCAGTTCGACGGTGATGCTGCCGCCTTTCTTAACCTTCGCGTTCAATTCCAGTCGTCGCCCGGAGAACTGAATTGGGACGGTTGTCAGGTCGGCTCCGGATGCTGGCCCGTCAGCCGACACGAAGCGGTCTTTCTGCCAAATCGCCAAGCCAATGCCTGTCTTGTTTTTCTTGGGATCATATCCCGGCGTACCCGGAGCACCGTGCGTGCGGTGGTTACCGTGATAGTACAACCAAACTTCGTCACCATGATCAAAGGCGTTGGCAAACGTGATCACCATGCCAGCATCAAAATCACCCGGTTTTCCTGGTTCGATCACGGGAGTTCGAAAAGGACGCGACCAGCGGACAAGATCACGACTGCTGGCCAGTTGCACTTCGATTGGCCCTTCCTGATTGCCGAATCCCGGCACGTTCATCGTCGCCGTAAACATCCAAGGAAAAGCGATCATGCAACTTTCCGCGGAATACGCTCCCGTCCCATAAACTTCCGTTCGCATGACGTTGTAGTTGTCTGGAAAGTCGAGCAGCGGACGGACTTTCTCGGCGCGGACGCGGCTGCCAAGATCATCGCGACGGTCGGCAACCAGAGCCTTCTTAACCGTCGACCAATTCTCAAAGTCATGACTAATCGACGTCCACACCGTTCGCCGAGCGCGTCCCATCACCGCTGTCGTCTGCTTCGCAAACGCGACGAACGTCTCGTGCCGATCACTCCAGCAAGCCGTGATCACATCGTCGACATAAGAGATGGGAAGAATCTGGCCATCGCTTGTGAACTTCCAACGCAGGCCATCAGGCGACACCATGCTGCAATACCCGCGATCGAGCACATAGCACACCATCTTGTATCGCCGCGCTGGATCCTTGTCCCGAGCGTCCTTCGTCACCGCCGGCAACA
>PBMZ01000120.1 GCA_002722955.1 Planctomycetaceae bacterium
CCACCCTTCTTAATGAAAGGCACCGTACCCGATACGGTCCAATCGACTTTGACTTGATTCGGCTGCTGCAGGCCAGGAACGTTGACTGATGTAAAGTGAGCCGGATAGATAATCTCGTCTTGGTCCGTCAAACTTCGATTGAAAACGACGGCCAAATCAACCGATGGATCAGAGTTCTCGGCGACCGGTCGTCGAACTGTCATCAACCAAGAATATCGTCGCTGCTGAGTCTCAATTCGTACTTCGGAAATCGAGTTAAAGTTGGGAGTGTTCGGCAGCGGACTGGACAGAGTCACTGTGTAGACTGCTGGTGCCGGATTGATGGTTGTGGCGTCAGTGATCGTTCGAACTTGACTCTGCTTACCATCAGCACTGATCAAGACCAATCGCACGCCAACGCCCGCCGTCGAGACGGTATTCTGCAACATGTTCAAATCGATGCTGCCAGGAAACACGATGTCGTGTTGCGTCGCCGAGACAATATTGAGTGTCGCGTCGATGGTCGAATCGTCAATCACCCAGCTATCGGGCAACGATACCAACGTGTCGGCTGCTGCCGCCGTTTGAAAACCAACGTTCAACCTGGCGACCTGATTACTGGCAGGAACTAAAGCCGCGGGAGGTCCACCGCCAGAGTTTCCAAAGGCATTCTGAACGGCCGCACCATTCTGTACAGCCCAGCCCAATGGATCGATCACGTATGTACTTGTTTGATTGACGGCCGTCACTGTGGGATTGCGACCAGCCACGCAAATCCAAGTCACACCATTATCCACCACGGTTTGACCGATGAATTCAGGCCAAGCCGGCGGCGCCGTTCCCGAGGGACCGTTGTTCGTCGCTTTGTAAACGCAGCCATTGGCGTCAGGAGGAACAACCGTTTGACCAATCTGGTAAGTCAAAGCCGGAAGCCAAGTAAATCCACCATCGACGACGTGAGGGTACACGCCGACCATCGCTTCTGCGTTCAATCGCAGATTCGTCGCATGAGTCAACTTGGTGGCTTCGATCGAGCGAATCACGGCGATCGGAAACAGCGACGCCAGCGCCACGACTCCGATGCCCATGATCATCAGCGACATCAACACTTCCGTCAGCGTCGCACCGTCTCGTCTGTGGCTTCCAGCCGCAGCAATCAATTCCACACGTTCCCGGAGAATCCTCATGGTGCCTCCTCCCCGGTTTCGGCATAGTAAAACGGATTCTGAACATCCAAGAGTCCGTTGCCATTCAAATCTTCACCACCGTCAAGCGTTCCGTTGTTATTGACGTCCTCGTTCGGATACACGGGCGTCGTCGAGATATGCCCAGTTCGAGTAAACAACGTCACCACTCGCTTATCGCCCAGTGATGTTTCGTAATCGTCAACGACGCCGTTGGCATCAGCGTCGAAGTTCGTCGACGGCAAATTCCGCAAAGTATCCTGCGAATCAGCCAGCAAGAAGTGAATCAAACCGGTCGAGGCAACTGGTCCCGTCACCGTTCCGCGTTGCGAGAACAGAATGTCCAACTTTGAACCCACGGCCGACCATGCTGGCGGGTACTGACCAAAGTCGAGATCAATCACGATTCCTGACGGCAACAACACAGGCTCTTGATTGGGCAACACAGCAGGTTCCAACTCCATTCGATAAGGAATTGGATCTTCAAGTGTGGGCATTTGCGGTGGGACCTGGACTTCCAAATCATCGTATACAAACGCAAGTTTGAGATTTCCCCGGCGGTCCAAATGCGGGCGAGCGAGCACTAAGGTTTGGTAGTCAAGATTATTTGTGTCTAAGACGCCGCTCAGATCTAAGTCTTCACCTGCATCTAAGTTCCCGTTGTTATTGAAGTCTTCAGTATGCAAAGCCACGACCCGATACCAATAACCCGTATCTTTTGGAATCTGAATTCGTGTCCCTCTCTTTAGTAAGCGGCGTGCAGTGTAAAACTGCCACTCAATGTCATCATGCAGTATGTTCTGATACACCGCTCTCCCTGATGGTGACAAAAAGAGTTCGCCTTCGATGTTGGCGGGCGGGCCAATAAATACCATGCTTGACGCGGTTGTTGTGTCAGGCGTGTCCAGCACACCGTTGCCGTTTGCGTCCTCGCCGGTGTCAAGAACACCGTTCAGATTGGTGTCTTCGTTGTACGCATCCAACAGCAAGCGAACGCCACGCGGCTGCTTCGCATAGATGGCTCGATCCCGAGCCCCCTCTAAATAAGACTGAATCTGTCGAGCACCGGATCGAATGCGATCGGCGTCCATCGACACGTTGACAGTCGTCACAGTGATCGTCACCAAGATCACCAAAATCGTGATTGCCACCAACATTTCTACTAACGTGAAACCACGCCTTGCAGCACATGCCAGCGATTGATTGGAACAAACAGTTCTCATGCTAATTACCTCCCGCCCGCAAATTCCGATTGGTGAGGTTATCCAGCAAACCGTTCTCGTCCAGAATCAAGTTACCGTTCACATCCTCACCAGTGTCTAACGCGCCGTTACCGTTGGCATCTTCGAATACCGGCTGTGCTAAGTGACCAAAATTGGCCGAATCGAAGGGCATGTATAAGCCAAGCACTTGATCTGGTCCTGCCGAGACGATCAACGGCATATGCCAGGTTTCTGGCGTATGAAAACGGGCCTCATTGATGGCATTGCCATTGGCATCGGTAAACGGTGAACCACTAAGCATTAGCCAATTTGCAAAGGCACCAACTTGGTCGTCTGTGTCTCTCGCCAATGGATCCAATAATTCTTGCGAGCGCAAAGTTGCTGGCCCACGCGTTCCACCAGCTTCTAACTGTGGCAACGACGCGAAGATCACGCTAGCATCCAATCCGGTTATTGAAGGAAATCCTGTTCCTGCATAACTTGGGTTGACAACATATGCGTATGCCGGATTTGTCGATGCGTTCACAATTGACTGCCCTGCGGTGGAACCTATCGGTGCTGGGCGAATCAATCGAGTCGGCCAACGATAAAATTGGAGCGGATTCCCCCAGCCATCAACGAACTCAAGTAAACCGTCATCATCGGTGTCGGCCGTTTCGTTCGCTGTAAACGTCGTGACGGCCGTTCCACCCAATTGAGCGGTTTGGGTCAAGGCAAGGTACAGCAGTTCTGAACTTTCCGTCTCTTGTCGATGATTGGCCGCGATGTAAGTCCCGTTCGCGGTTAACTCGGCCATCTTTGCGGCAACCGGCGAGTCGACACCCACTGCTGGCGTGCCCGTTGTTCCGGCGACTTGATCCAAACCGTACATGTCCACTTCGCGCTGCGGCAGCAAGCCCTGATAAGCAATCTTGTGGGCTATGATTCTGGCAAGACCATCTCCAACTGGCGTGCTCGGCGTCGAGGCACTGAAAAAGGTTTGGGCAGCCGTGCTTTGCTCAGTCAAATCGACACGTGAAAACGCTTCGATCTGACTCTGCATCAGCGTGTTAACCTTTTGGATCGTCGCGCGAGTCGCATTGACGCGAGCGTTCTGCAATGTGTTGCCGATTAACGCGATCGAAATCGTCAACACGATCGCGATAATGCCAATCACCACCAACAATTCCACAACCGTGAAAGCTCGACGTGATGACAGCAAAAGCTGTTTGTCAGATTGGCGATTCAATTGTTTCACGACTAAGTCTCCGGAATCTGAAATCCGCGATTTCAAATCTCCAATTCAATTCTCAATTCAATGTCTTGCTGTAGAAATTCGAGATGTTGTCAGACTCAAACTCCGAAGCATCTCGCCCTTGGATCGTGACTCCACGGCTCGGAATATCGTTACCGGGCTCGACGAATCCACCAGAGCCGAAGACTCGGTCATAACCTGGCGAGATGATCTGGAACGATTTTGCGTTAAAGGGCAACGTGCCTTGCATGTAAACGCTCGTCAGTGATGGCGTCGACGTGGTATTCAAGCTTAGGTCGCCAACCTCATATCCTCGGCCACCATAACTGCTGACATAGACGTAGGGCACAACGGCATTCGGCAACGAGTCGCAAAACTCTTTCATGAAGTCGCCGTCGATATCGATTAGGCGTGATGCTTCAAACTCGACAAACGGTCCAAGACGAGTCCCCTTGTCAATCTCGGCAGGCTGAATGATTCCGTCGCCACTGGCATCCGCACCGAGCAAGAAGGGGTTCGCCGGATTCTTCGCGAAACCAAACGGTTGGCCACCGTCAAGCTTTCCGTTTCCGTTCAAGTCTTCACCGACATCAAGAACGCCGTTCGCATTGGCATCTTCTTCACCAACAAGTGGCCCACCAAGGAAGAACACCAAGCACTCGGCGCCTGTCAACGTAAACGTGTCCGTTGTGTCCCCATCGTTGTTGATATCTCGAGCTAACCCGAAATTAAAGTTGGGAAACATCCGCCGGATCAACGCCGCGCTGCGAGAATCCCAGGAGCCAGTCGGGCCCGCCGCGGCTGCTTCATAAAGCGTGATGCTACTTGGCGGTTCAACATTACCAAAGGCCGACTTAAAGTCAGAAACACCCTTGGCGAGTGACTCGATCTCGACCCGCACCTTGGCATTCTTGGCGTTCGTTTGAACGCTGCTGACTGCAGGGATCAACAGGCCAATTAAGATCAGAATGATGACCATAGCAATCATTAATTCGACCAACGTGAAGGCTCGACGAGCCAATGATTGCTGACAGGGGGCTTTTCGTTCGACGGTTCTGACCATCGTTCTAGGCTCCATTTTTGACTGATATCGATTTGCGCCACACGGGCAGTGGGCGCGTAAGTTCCTCGTTAAATTGACCTGACAGTTTTTGGCCCGATGGGATTTGTGACTGACTTAGAATCGTTCCTAACATCCTTGTACAAGTTGCACGTGGCGTAAGCTTCCAGCTTGCGATGAAATGTCATCGGCAAACAGCCCAGCGTAGACCGCTAAGCCACTGCCAATTCCGACAACTTGGGAACTCCTTCAAAAGATGGGAATCAAGACAGGTCGTTCAATAGCTTGACCAACGGCATGAACAACGCGATCACGATGAAGCCAACGATCAGACCTAGAACCACAACCATCAGCGGTTCCAACATACTGATCAAGCCTTCCACTAACACCGCGACCTCTTCGTCATACACATCGGCGATCTTGTACATCATGTTATCTAAGGCACCGGTTTCCTCACCGACGTCCACCATGTTGACAACCATGTCATCAACAATCCGAGCCTCCTTTAACGGAACGGCGATCGATTCACCCTCCCGAATCGCTTGATAGATATTGTCAAAGGCCCGTTTAAACACCGCGTTGCCCGCGGTGTCTCGCGCAATGGACAGCGCTTCCAAGATTGGCACACCGGACGCTATCAACGTTCCCAATGTGCGCATTGTCCGCGCAACAATTGTTTTCCCGATGATACTCCCCAGTAATGGTATCTTCAGAGCCACCCAGTCAACGATGTACTCTCCTGTCTTGTTCTTCCTAATAATCTTGATCGCAAGGAAGATCGCTAACGGTATCGCGGGTGCTAAGTAGAAGTAGTTCACCACCATGTCGCTGCAGTTAATCAGCAACATCGTGATACCAGGCAACTCGGTACCGAAGTCCATGAAGATCTTCTTAAACTTCGGAATGATGTAATACATAATGAAGCCAACGATCGAGGTCGCCACCAAGATGACGGCACACGGATAAATCATGGCTCCTTGGACTTTACGTTTCAGCGACTGAGCACGTTCTTTGAATTCAGCAAGCCGCTGCAAGATGATTTCCAACGCACCACCAGCCTCACCCGCTTTGACCATGTTGACGTACAAGTCATCAAAGGCCTTTGGGTACTTGGCCATCGCTTCAGACAGCGTGTTGCCTGATTCAATCTCATCAATAACGCCAATCAAACAGGCTTTCAGCGGGCCTGGCTTCGACTGACCTTCGAGGATTCGCAGGCTACGCAAAATCGGCAAACCGGCATCCTGCAGCGTCGACAATTGGCGAGTAAACGTACACAGCGTCTTTGGCTTCACGCCGCCGATCGAGAAACCGCCGCCACCCTTTTTCTTGGGGCCTTGTTGTTTCGGCGCCGCTTCCTTCTTCTTTTTGCCGCGTCCTTTCTCGGCGATCTTCGTGACGAAGAATCCCTTCTCACGAATCAGATTCTGCGCTTCAGCCTCTGACGGAGCCTCGATCGTATCCTTGACCTCAAGGCCCGTGTTGTCCATTGCCTCATACTGATAAACCGGCATGAGTTGTCTCCAATCCAGATTTCGTAAGTAACTCTTCCGGCGGCGGCCAGCCAATCATGAACCGGAAGAGACTTAGGCCGAGGGACTCGACCTACATTTATGCTTTATCCAACATCTTCAACAACAGTTTCGCGAACCACTTCGTCGATGGTCGTGACACCGTCGAAAATCAATTTCAAACCCGACTCACGCAAGGTCGTCATTCCCTGACGTCGAGCCATATTTCTTAAATCGTCCGTCGATGCGTTGTCCGTGATCATGTCGCGGATATCATCGGTCACACCGAGCAACTCGTAAAGACCGCTTCGGCCCTTGTAACCACCGTTGTTACACTTGGCACAGCCCTTGCCGTAGTAGAATCGGTACTTCCGAGCTTGCTCGATAGGCAAGTTCAATTCCATCAACAACTCGTCACTTGGATCAAACTCTGTCCGGCAATCCGTACAAATTCGACGCACTAACCGTTGAGCCAAGATGGCTTCAACAGTAGCCGTGATCATGAATGGCGGCACACCCATATCGCGCAGACGAGTAATCGTCGACGGCGCGTCGTTCGTGTGCAGTGTGCTAAACACCAAGTGCCCCGTCAGAGCACTTTGGATGGCGATCTCAGCCGTTTCGTAGTCGCGAATCTCGCCGACCAGAATCTTGTCCGGATCGTGTCGCAAAATTGCTCGCAATACCGACGCGAACGTAATGTCGATGTCGGGATTCACAGGCACTTGCACCAAGCCCTCGATGTCGTATTCGATCGGGTCTTCGGTGGTGATGATCTTCGTCTCAATATCGTTCAACGCATTCAGCGCGGAGTACAGAGTCGTCGTCTTGCCACTTCCCGTCGGTCCCGTGACCAACACGATGCCGTTCGGGAACTTGATGAACTCATGGAATCGGGACAAGGTCTGCGGGTCCATGCCGATCTTGTTCAAGTCCAACTGCACAACAGTCCGGTCAAGCACCCGCATAACCACGGACTCACCGAACATCGTCGGCAGCACGCTTACACGCATATCGACGGCGTTGCCACCGACGTTAAGTTCAATCCGACCATCCTGCGGAAGACGCCGCTCGGCGATATCCAGGTTGGCCATAACCTTGATTCTGGTAGTGATCGCATTCGCCAAGTGACGCGGCGGCGGCACCATTTCGTACAACACGCCGTCTGCCTTGACGCGAATCTTGAATTCATCTTCAAACGGCTCGAAGGGAATGTCGCTGGCTTGGTCTTTAATCGCCAACAACAACACCATGTTGAGCAACTTACGAATCGGTGCCGAGTTTACCAGTTCGTCTTCCGAGCCGATGTCATAGACGCCTTCTCGCAACTCACCGCTTTCGGACTCGTCTTCCATCGTTCCGATGACGTCTTCGATGCTCTCTTCGCGATCGGCGTAGTTTCGTTGAATTGCCTCTTCGACGTCCTGCGTATTCGAAACAGCACCGCGAACTTCGTATCCCAAGAAGTTCCGCAAGTCATCCAATGCCGCCACGTTCTGCGGATCGGCCATGGCCACGGTCAAGGTCTCATCCTTAAGCGAGATCGGCATGATCTTGTAGATCTCAGCCATCGTCTCGGGAACAAGCTCCAGAACTTTCGGCGGAATGTTAGTCTCGCCCAAGTTGACGACGGGCATACCCCATTGTTCGGCCAAGGCTTCGGTGACTTGCGCGTCACTAACCAAACCCAACCGAACGGCAACTTGCCCGATGATCTCGCCGGGGCTTTGCTTCTGTTCCTCAAGCACGTCCCACAGCTGATCCTCGGTCAAGTGACCCAAGTCAACCAGAATCTGTCCTAATCGCCGCCCCGCCATGCTGTTCTTCCACTAATGATTGATGTGCCGTAAACCGTAGGACAGATTTCCAATCCGTCGCATCAAGGATTGCAACGACTTCAAATCGACGGATTGGCAATCCGTCTTACTTCGTTTCTACTCGTCGTCGTCATCCCAATCGTCGTCATCATCGTCTTCTTCATCTTCATCATCGAGCAACCCTTGTTTCTGCAGAGCAATCTTCTGCTTCAACTCCCCCGGATTGTTCGACTTCATGACGACATCTTGCTCTTCGCACAACCCCGAATTCCAGAGGTCGAACAAAGCGTCATCCAACAACTGCATTCCAAACTTACGGCCCGTTTGAATTGATGAGTTGATACGGAAAGTCTTACCTTCACGAATCAGGTTGGCGATAGCTGGCGTCACCACCAACAACTCGTAAGCAGCCACCAAACCCTTAGGCTTCTTCGGCAACAACGCCTGACTAAGAATCCCAATGATAGCTGTCGACAACTGTGTTCGGATTTGCTCCTGCTGAGTGGTCGGGAACACGTCAATGATTCGGTCGACCGTTCCTTGGGCACCCGTCGTGTGCAGCGTTCCAAACACAACGTGCCCCGTTTCCGCCGCGGTAATAGCAGCCTCGATCGTCTCGAGGTCCCGCATTTCACCGACGAGGATGACATCCGGGTCTTGCCGCAAGGCTGCCCGTAATGCCAATGGAAACGTTGGCACATCGATACCAACCTCACACTGCATAAAAGTCGACTTTTTATGCTCGTGATAATACTCGATCGGATCTTCCATCGTGATGATGTGGTGATCGATCGTGTCGTTCAGATAGTTCAGCATGCTGGCAAGACTGGTCGTCTTGCCGCTACCTGTCGGCCCCGTCACCAAGAACAAACCGCGAGGTCGCATGATGATTTCCGAGATAACGCCGGGAAGCCCAAGCTGCTCGAATGTCAAAAACTCGTTAGGGATCCGCCGCAAAACCATGCCTACGTGACCGCGTTGCTTGAACACGTTGACGCGGAAGCGTGCTTTGTCGCCGAATGCGAACCCGAAGTCCGTTTGCCCGACCTCTTGCAGCTCCTGCTGATTCCGCTCAGGCGTGATGCTCTTCATCAAGCTGACGGTGTCGTCTGGCTCCAAGACTTTTGTATCCAGCCGCACCATGTGCCCACTTGCACGCACAACTGGTGGCTGCTTTGTCGTGATGTGAAGGTCGCTGACCCCCTCTTTCACGACAGTTTCTAATAATTTGTCAATCTGAACGGTTGCCATAGAGCGTTTCCTTTCGCCGGCACATTATTGGCCCGCATGCCACGATTTCGAAAAAATCTAAAAGACTTACAAAAAACGCTGCCCATTCTCAAAAAGCGGCTTTACACGTCAGTTGGCCGCGCGAACGCACATTTTGACCTGCAAGCTGCACATCAAGCCGCTGAAGCATCTTGGCGTTACAGATTGCGACACCTCAACACATTGCTCCCAATGCTAGGCAAGCAAACCCTGGATTCAGGCCAAGATAAATGTCAGCCGCTCCAGCCAGTGAGAAGTGGCCTCAGCGGCCGCTGTTCGGTCGGAGCGAGCCGGACCTGCGATCAGTCGCCACCTTTGCTCATTCGCTCGACTTCCGCCAAGCTAGTTGCCCCCCTAAGTGCTTTGTCCAAACAGTCTTCCACCAATGTCTTCATGCCCATCAAGCGGGCCTGACGTCGAATATTCTGAGTGGGCTCGCGGTTAAATGTCATCTCCCGCAAAGTCCCGTTCATCGTCATTAGCTCGAAAATAGCCATCCGGCCTCGGCATCCGCTGTGCTGGCAGTGACTACAGCCTTTGCCCCGCATAAAGGTCGCTTCGGTGGCCTGCTGAGGGGTGATATCGAAGTGTTGCAATTCGCCCTCACTGGGCTTGTACGGCTCCTTGCATTTGGGGCAAATCGTCCGTGCGAGACGTTGCGCCATGACCGCCATAACACTGGATGCGACTAAGAAAGGCTGTACACCCATATCGATCAGACGTGATATAGCACCGGGCGCATCGTTCGTATGAAGTGTACTGAAAACTAAGTGTCCAGTCAAAGATGCTTGAATTGCCATTTCAGCGGTCTCCATGTCGCGAATTTCGCCGACAAGGATGACATTCGGAGCTTGCCGCAACATGGCGCGAATAATCGACGCGAAAGTCAGCCCGATCGCGGTTTTTACCTCAACCTGATTGATGCCGTGAAGTAGGTACTCGACCGGGTCCTCGGCCGTGATAATCTTCCGGTCCGGTCGGTTCAGTTCACCCAGAGCACTGTAAAGAGTCGTCGTTTTCCCACTACCCGTCGGTCCGGTCACAAGGAAAATACCGTTTGGCCGACGGATGATGTTGTTGAACCGGCGGTAGTTCTCTTCACTGAAGCCAAGGTTCCGGATACCAATCTTGATACTTTCGCGGTCCAGAATCCGCAAAACGACACCCTGGCCGTGGTTCGTGGGCAAGATACTGACCCGCAAGTCGAAATCGCGCCCGTTCGCTCGCGTCTTGATCCGACCGTCCTGAGGCCGCCGCTTTTCCGCAATGTCCATATGGGCCATAATCTTAAGACGAGAGATCATGGAAGCCAGCAGACGCCGCGGCGGACTATCACGCTCGACCAAAACGCCGTCGATCCGGTATCGAATCCGCACGCGATCCTCGAACGGCTCGACATGAATGTCGCTCGTCCGCATGCTAATGGCTTCGCTGATGATCAAATTCACCAGCTTAACAACGGGAGAGTTGTCTTCGTCGTCGCCCCCCATCGTCTCCGCTTCGGTCAATTCCGTCTCGGTGAAGTCGATGGCCGTTTCCGTAAACTCTTGCAGCATCGAGTCCACGGACTCCGTTTCGCTTTGACCATAGTGCCGGTTAATTGCCGTCTGAATCGCATCATCCGGCGCAACGACGACGCTGATTTCGCGGTTCAGAATAAATCGCAGTTTATCCAGGACCTCGAAGTTCATCGGATCACTGATCGCCACGACCAGCGAATCGCCGTCCATCTGAACCGGCAGTACGATGTTTTCACGAGCGACGGATTCGGGCACCATCTCGATGATGGTCGGCGGGATTTCGAGAACATTCAGGTCAACGGTTTGGTAGCCGAATTGCTCGGCCTGCAGCCCACTGACCTCGCTGGCGTCGACATAGCCAAGTTTGACCAACGCATCCTCGGGCTTAATACCGAGGCTGGCTGCCATATCGATCGCCTCTTGCATTTGGTCCGGACTAATCAGCCCACTGTCGACCAATTTTTGTAGTACTTCATCAGCCATATCAAACTCCGAGAGCGCGGCTTCAAAATTAAAGACGGGAATACGTATTCACGCAGACCTTGCCATTCAGCACCAAAACAATTTTAGCGCCCCCCAACTTAGTCAATCGACGTAAATGGGTACGCACAGTGTGCGCTAAAATACTGTAGGCCCGGTATTTTGATCAACTGAAACAGCCAACGGCCGCCTATGCCGATGTCTGCCGAAAAGCCAATCGTGGCTTGGACAAACGGAGTGCGTCCACCAAGATGTGACGAGGTTAGATGTGGCCCGATCGGGAACTCATCAGAAGGGTTTGAATACGAGAATCCCGAGAAACGGAAAACTCTACGTGGATTCTGAGAATCCCAGAAGCAAGTGTCAAGGATGTTCCCCGTGGACTTTTCACGGTAACCCGATTCGCTTAGAATGCCCCGTCCATCAGCGACGGCAGCCGAATTCTTTGCATCCTTGGTCGATTTGAAGCGATCAGTTGAAACAGCTGCCAAAACTGGGGCCGTAGCTCAGCTGGGAGAGCGCTGCGTTCGCAATGCAGAGGTCGTGGGTTCGAGTCCCATCGGCTCCATTTTTCTATCTATCGATTGGCGCAAATACGGTTGTTTTCTTATCGTCAATCAATCCAGGCGGTCGCTTTACCCGCTTAGATGCCCATTGCATCAGCCTGTCAATAATGAGGCGATGATCCCTTTTCGTTGTTCGACGACTTTGGGCTCCATATCGGCGATGTCTTGGAAGCGGCGTAGGAGGCGTCGTAGTTCGGGCGACGAGCCGCGGATTCTTGTGGCGTAGTAGTATGTGGGTCAATCAAGCTAATCACACGATACTGTTTCGCGCTTTGAGCTTTCTTGACATACAGCACGACTTTTGCCTGAGTGTTCTTGTGACTGCGGGTTTTCAACCAGTGACAAAAGATTCCAAGCCCTGGTGCTAAACCGGCTGGCAGAAGAATCAAAGTATATTGCAACATCTGGATATCGTAGACGTTTTCAAAGCGGTTTTTGGTTACTCGCAAGACCAGTTGATCCTTTTGCGACAACTTGATCGATGGCTGTGACCGTACAAAGCCAAGTGTGCGGTGAAATTGAAGGAGTGACTTGCCAGATTTGGTGCGTTTGATCTTGATCGTTTCGCTGGTGCCGAAGCGAACGACAAAGGCCGGGACAACTCCTGAGAGGACGCCAATCGTGATCGACAATAAAAGCCCGTAGGATGACTGCGACGATTGCTGATCCGCCGAGCCATGCTAGCAATGCATAAGCGGCAACACGTAACTGAATCCGCATCGGCACGCTGACGACGCGTGCTGGCCGAGAGACGCGTTCTTTCGGCGGATCAAGCGGTTCGGACTCCATTGCCCCGACTGGAACGATGTCGTCGTCGTTGTCGAATTCCTCCAAGTCTAGATTCGCAAAGTCGACTTCTGGCTGGATGCGTGATGGCTTCTTGGCAACGCCTGGACGCTTCAATTCATACGTCGTCGACGAGTTCCTCGAAGTTCTCGGAGCTTCCAACACGGCGACCGGTTGCAAGACGGGCTCGTCGATGCCAGGCAACTGGGCGGTATCTAATTCAAAGGCGGATGCGGCAGCGGGTTGGGGCACGGCGAGTTCTTCGCCGCATCGGCGACAATCGGCGGATTGGCCGGTTCGGCTTTCGGGGACTCGGTATCGTTTTCCGCAACGGCATTGAATGCGAATCGTCATGAATTTGCCTTCGAAAGAGGTTCGTGAGATGTCAGGCGAGGAGTCACTTTTGCTCCTCACATAGAACAATCACGAGGTGTCACACCTTTTTCGAAGTTTTTATTGATTCGCTGTTTCTTTGGGGGAAGATTCCTAGTTGGCGTCGCAAAAAATCCAAAGCGGTGTCAAGCCACCGCACTCCAGATTTGGAGTGCTCCGGCTTGACGGAGCTTTGGATCAGTATCTGCGTTGACCACTCAAGACGCCGAAACGCTCGGGATTCGCTGTTTTTTGGGGGGAGTAATGGCACAAGATTTCGTCGCGGCGGAGCCGTTGCAGCACATAGTTGGGCGACAGCCCAATGGCACTCATTTAGACGGCGAAGCCGACCAATAGTAACCCAACGCGTCAGCGAGCTCACGTGTTCGTAAGTAATAATTACCGTAAGCGGTTACGTGTGAGCGTCCCTCGCTGACGCGTTTTGAGGTTGCGTTTCTGAATAGCCCGGAGGGCGACACACTTTTAAGTGCATGTGCGGTAAAGTTGTGTCGCCCTCCAGGCTATTTAAGGATATCTGCTCTAATCCGTGGCCTTACGGCCACGGCAGACGGTGTGGCGCCTTCCGGGCTAAGAAAGCGCAACATCAAAACTCACGCGTCGGGTTATACCGGGCTTCGCCGCTAAGAACTCAAACGTTGCACCTTGGTTAGCAAATTCTATTCGTCAAATTTCAATAGCTTCACGTCCTTAAACGACGGACTCAGCGGTTTCCAACCGTAGAGACCGATGGTGCCTTTGAGGGGCTCTTTGAGATAGTGAGTCATCTTTAACTTGCCGTTAACGAACAAGCTGATGCGTTCGCCTGAGACTCGCATTGCAAAACGAGCCGGTGATGTTGCGGGGGCAGTTAATGTATGTCCAGAAAGATCCGACTCGTATTTGCCGATGTCAAGATACTTCTGAAAACCAATTTGTTGCGGTTGGAAATAGGCTATGTGAAATTGATTGTCGCTCCCCCGAATGGCAAAACAAGCATGTGTGGTGAAAGTTCCCTCGATCAAGAAGTCGCTCGATTCGATTCCGTCAAACCACGCTGCTGCGTTCGTCAGATGAAATGCTCCATTCTCGGTCGTCGATTTCTCGCCTTTGGTCGTTGCTTTCACTTTCAGATTGCCGTTGGCATCGATCAGTTCAATCCATTCTCCGGCTCGTCGAGTGACGGTCTCAAGGTCCGTTCGCCGTGTCCAACCTGAGACGACTTCTGGCGGATCGTTGTTCAGACACAACCGCAAGATGGACAATGTATTGTTAGAATTCCGCGCGACAACGTGATCGCCGTCTGGGCTGAACTTGACTTCTTCGACGCCATTGCGGTTGAGTCGGATGCGTCGAATCAGTGGTGACTCGTCGATGGGCTGATCCAAATCCCACAGCTCGACGAAGCCGCTGCCAGATGTAACGAGATGATCCTTCGTGGGATGAAAGTCCAGTCCTGTGGCTCCTGTCGTTGGTAATCGTCGAACCATGATCCCGGTCTTGGAATGAACAACGGCGACTTTGCCACGATCACTGACGGCAATTAGAACTCCATCCGATCGAAATGCTGGACGTGGACGCAACTCTGGGCGTCCAGAATTCTTGTTGCTGGTTATATCGTTCGACGTCCATACAATTCGCAGGCCGTCGATCTTGCGAAGTGTGTTGTCGTGCATGAGGAACTGCCCAGTTGGATCGATACCAATTTTGGATTGTCCCAGGTCGCCTGCTTCTGCTCGCAGTCTGCCGGTCCGGACATCGTAGCTTGAATCCCGTTACCTATACCCTGTTGGATTACGACTGCCGTCGAAGCGTCTGGTGTCAACTGGATATCTCTAACTGAACCACCGCTGGAATGGATTTCTTGTTTCAGTAGTCCACTTTCGTACCAGATTTTGATGTGCTGGTCACGATTACTGGTTGCAATCCATCTTTTGCCCTTCGCAATGGCTCTGGCATGCGCAACGGCTCCCCCACGCCCATCACACGATTGCCAGTTTTCGAGTCCCTTTCCGTTTGCGACATCCCATACGGGCGCACGGCCGTCTTTATGAGTTGTCGAAATGAAGTCGCCTGATGACGCGACATCGAATCCAGTCGTACTACTCGGTATCGAGGGGAGATCGTCACCTGTTTCAATATCAACGATTCGAATCCCAAGCTGTGCAACGGCAATTAGCTTAGAATTCGGAGATATGCAGATGTCGTGGCAATTCGATGCACCAGGAAATTCACGCTGCCAAGCGACTTTTTCGGATGATGCGACGACGCCCTGTAGTTTCGTCCCTCTGCAAGAGATCAACCACTTTCCGTTCGATCTAAACTCGGATGGTCCGATTGCTTTAAATCGAGAATCCAACTCTCAATTGCTTGCCAACAAAACTGCGGAGTCTATCGCCAGAAGCTTTCCATCCGGACTATAAGCGACGACTGTGTGACTTTGCGCGATTCATTGTTGATGGTTTTGAGAACTCTTCCATCACTGTTATTGATGATTGTGACCTTACCTGTGTCTCCTCCCAACGCTGAGGTTTTCCCGTCCGGTGAGATGGCGAAATGTCGTGTTGGCACACCGGTGGGTTCAGATGCTCGCGGGCGTTTCAGCGTGCGGGCGTCAAGCCAAGTGACTCCGCCTGATCCACCACTATTTGCTGAGATCAAATGCTGGTTGTCATGGCTGAACAAAAGAAACGAGCCGTCAATGATCTGGTTGCGATCAAGATGTTGCACGACTTCCTTGCTAGGTAGATGCCAACCGTAAAGTTCAGCGTCAGCGTAGCTTGCTCCTGGATCTGCATAAATTCGGTGTCCGTCAGCGGACAAAGCGATGCTCTTTTTAAAACCGCCGATGGCACCGTGAAGTCGACGGATTTCTCGGCCAGTTTTGACGTTCCGGACGATTACGTATGAACAGTATGAGATTAGTTGTGAACTATCAGGCGTAAATCGAACTCGAACGCCCTCTTGTAGACGGCTATCACCAAGAACAGCCACCAGTTCTTTCGGTGCGTTCGCGGGATCGCCCATGCCGGCGACTTTGAGTTCGTAGGGATCGATGTCTTCTCGACGGAGCTGCCAGAAGGGCCTCGTCTTGTTGGGAGTGGTTGTGTTGTCACGTGCGTTGTCTTGGACTTGAGCTGTCCCGTTCGTTTGTCGTGTCAGCTTGAGCAATGTGTTGCCAAAGCGGCTGACAGTGAGCGTCGCTGATTCAGGCGTGAATTTGAATTCGTCGCTGTTGGCGCCCGTGATTTGGATTTCGTAATTGTCGGGACTTGCCGTGATCTCCCAGTCGTCTTTCGAGGTGATGTTGATCGTCTCGGAATCGCTTTGCAGCACGACCTTTAAGCCGGCCGGTACCCTTTCGTTGCCATCTGCGTCCTTGGGGAACTCGACGACGACTGTTCCCTGTTTGGTTGTCAGGACAAAGATCGCCGCCAGTAGAATTGCGGCCGCCGGAAGCAACTTGTTCAGCAGGCTGCGTTTCCGTGCGGCTGCCGGCTCGACAAGAGTTTCCTCGATAGATGTGTCCGAGTTCACTGATGGTTTGGGTTCTGTTGCTTCCTTCGCTTGCTCGACGGATGATGGAGCCGGCGGGACTTCGAGGCTGTGACTTTTTCGTGGTCCCGCGACTCCGTTCGTGGGTGGTCCTGCGAGCGGAGTCGCAGGACCACTTACCCCTTCGGAAGTGGCGCCACGTCTTTTGGCAAGAGCTTGGCCAGATTCGCGCCGTCGCAGAATGGTGTTAGAGCTTCAACGACTTCTTGCGGGGTTGAGAAACGGTCTTCGCGGTTCTTTTCGACCATGTGATGCACGATGACCGCTAGCTCGGGGGGAATATCGGGCCGGTGGCTCTGGATCGGCGGAATGTCGTCATTGGCCAGGGCACTTAAGAAACTGAGCACGGCGCGGTATTTCTCATAGGGAAACGGCGGGACGCCGGTCAGCAGCCGATACATCGTAGTTCCGAGCGAATAGATGTCCGTACGGATATCGACATCCCGGCTATTCGACGCTTGATTAGGAGAAATATAATCAAACGTGCCCAGCAATTGTCCGTTGGACGTGATGCTTGGTTCCTTTGTCTCCGGTTCACTCAAGATGGCTAAGCCCAAGTCCAAGACCTTGACACTTGGCGGCAAGCTGCCTTGCCCTGGCGTCAGCATCAAATTCGACGGTTTAATGTCGCGGTGTACGAATCCTTGCTCGTGAGCATGTTGTAACCCGAGCGCCGCTTGACGAATCAGTTCGCAGGTCTCGGCGATCGGCAGTTGCCCGTGTTGCTTGCCAAGCTTCGACAGATCGGCTCCATCCAACAGCTCCATGACCAAATAGTGGTGTCCATCATCCTCGCCCGCATCGGTGGCTTTGACCAGATTGGGATGATCGACTTTCCCGGCTTGATCCACGGCATTGTGCAAACGGACGCGTTTGGGACAAAATAGAGTTCTCAAAGTAGCCATCACTCTCCGAGTGATGAGCCCCCCCATCGTTTCGCGCTACAAGCGAGATCGAAAACAGATATCGATCAGCAAAGCCGTCGCTTAGTTCAAATGCTTCTCCAGGAAGGCTCATCACTCGGAGAGTGATGGCTACTTTCCGAATCAAAGGTTGACGATCAAATGGCCGGTCCAATCAGTGTTACTTGTTCGGAATGTGGGGCTCAGTTGAAGCTCAAGAGCCGCGCGTCTTTGGGAAAGAAGCGGCCTTGCCCAAAATGCAAAGAATCCTTCAAGCTGATCGAGGATGCCCAGGAATCCTATGATTTAGACGCTCGCGATGCGGAGCCGTCAGCACCGCGGCCTCAAAGCAAACCGGAATCGGATGCTGAGACCGATGCCAATTCCAGCAACAAGAAACCGATCTTGATCATTGTGGGTGCTGGTGTCGCCGCATGTGTGATCATCACCGTTGCATCACACTTCTTGTCTGATCGAACGAACGAGGTCGCACCAGCACAACAAACAACGCAACGGGGGGCTCCTGCAGTTGATACGAACACCAACACGACTGCCACCAATTCGGTCCCGTCGACGCCTACTCAAAATCAACACCCAGTGATCGATCGTTCAGGAAGTCCGATTGACGTGCTGGCCTTAGTCGACCCTCACGGTGATACATTGCAAGGCCGGTGGGAGCGAGACGGAAATGTCCTGAAGGGCTTTGGCAGTTCTAAGATCAAGGTACCCTTGCCGATCGAAAAGGATTACCGAGTCCGCATGAAGTTTACTCGCGAGGCCGAGCAACAAGTGATGCTCGCACTGTCGGCAGCCGGGAGCCGATTCGTGATCGCGATGAATTTTCAATACCAAGACCAGCACGGCATTGGCAGCGTCAGTGGCAGGTTGCCCAACGATCCGAAGAACCCAACATTTAAGACATACAACACGGATGTCGGACAAGAGTGCGAGGTCGTTGCGGATGTCAAAACAGTCAACAACAGCGTTGAGCTAAGTGGGACATTCAACGGCCAGCCATTTTTTCAATGGAACGGACCTGCGAACCAATTGGATAATCCGTACTGGAAGATTCCAACTCCGATCGGCTTTGGAACTCAAGCCCCCGAGGCGGACAAGGAATCTGTGGTTCGTTTTAGCGAGTTGACGGTTTCTTGGCTTGATGGTTCTTCGACAAACCCGCCAGCAGTCAGTGTCGCAACCAACAACACAAATACTCCACCACAAAATAACACTCCACCGACACGAGCCGTGTCGACCGCGAACAACGGTAGCGGTATCAATAACGGCGACACGACCGGATTTCGAGCTCCTGGATATGGCACATACGCGGGTAGCGGATTGCCGGATCAATGGAGTGCCACGCAGAACATGGTCTGGAAAACACCACTTCCCGGCGCGGGTTCCTCGAGCCCGATCACGCTGGGCAATCGGATCTACTTGACGGCCTATTCCGGTTACGGGCAAAGCGCCGAGAACCCTGGCGAGCTAAGCGGGTTGAAATACCATGTCCTGTCAATCAACAGGAACTCCGGTCAGGTCGAGTGGAGCACGCCAATCAATCCCATCCGTGACACGATTGGTTATCGAGGTTTCTTGCACCAACACGGGTACGCCTCTCACACATTGGCGACGGATGGACAGCGGCTGTTTGCCTACTTTGGGAACTCGGGAGCGTACGGCTTCGATCTTGAAGGGAATCAATTGTGGCACGTCGATTGTGGGCAAGGTGTCGATGGCTTCGGCAGCGGTGCTTCGCCGATCGTTCATGGGGACAATGTGATCTTCAACGCCAGCGTCGAAAGCCAAGCTCTAATCGCCATCGATCGCGCCAGCGGCAGCGTTGCATGGAAAACACAAAAAGAATTGCGGCAAGGTTACACGACGCCGATCATTGTCACCGCCGGACCTCGAACTGAAGTCGTAGTGGCGTCGCGTGCTGGACTGACGGGGTTTGATGTGGCATCCGGCAACTTTCTTTGGGAGTGGCATGGTGGCGGCGGTAACAACTACGCTTGCGCGACTCCCGTTGTGCACAGCGGAATCATCTATGGTCAAGAGCATCGCGTGGCGACGTTGTCGGCGATTCGTCCTGGCGGCAACGGCGATGTTTCGGACAGTCATCGAGTCTGGCATGGCACGACGCGGTACGCCGTCACGGTGGTCTCGCCCGTGTACTTCAATCAGCACGTGTTTTGGCCAACCGACGGCCGCATCGGCGTGTTCGATGCCACTTCCGGTGAATTGGTTAAGCAAGCCCGCGGCGGTTGGGACAAACTGTATTCCTCGCCCATCGTCGCGAACGGGAAGTTGTATATTGTTAGCCGCTTTAACGGCACGTTTGTGCTTGGTGCCAACCGCGACTTGAACGAGTTGGCTCACAACGTGATCGAAGGCGACGACAGCCAATTCAACGCGTCGCCGGTTGTGAATCGTGAGCAATTATTGTTGCGGAGCGACCAGAGCTTATACTGCGTTGGCGCACAGTAACTGCCAAAAGCACAAGACTTCGTCAGCCACGATTATGAAATTGCCAAGCATGGCCAAAAAGAAAACCAGTACACGCAAGACAACGAAGAAGAAAGCCACCAAGAAGCGGCCGCAGATTCGTAGCTTTTCGGCGTTGCTCAAGGGACGCTCGGCGGACGTTCAAACGTTGGCAAAGGCGTTGCGCGCGTTGATTCTTGACGAGTTGGCCGACGCCGAGGAAACGTTTTACACGGCAGCGAATGGCATGGCCATCTATCGGCTGGGAGCCGACGTGTGTTGGTTGCAACCGTTGAAGACGCGATGCAATTTGTACTTTCTTCGCGGGACGGAACTTGACGATAAAGACGGATTGTTGGAGGGCGGCAGTGATCGCTTTCGCCACGTCAAGGTAGACTCGATCGAGGCCCTTGACGAGTTGCCGTTGCGCGAGTGGATTCGGCAGTCGGTCGAATTGAACGAGGCCACATTGAGCGGGGCGTTGTCCTTTGACGAAGTTCTGGAACGGCTTCGCGAGGTCTGCTTGGCTCTACCTAACACCAAAGAAACGTTAACATGGGGTAAGCCATATTTTCGTGTTGGTGAGAAGATCTTTTGTGGCTGTGCAGAGATTCACGGTCGAGCGTCGCTTGGCCTGAAAATGGACACGGATGATTCTTACCTCATGATGCAACTGCCGGGGATCGAGAAGGCAGCTTATAGTCGGTCGAACGACGGCTGGGTAAGCATCGATCCGGCGGAGTTTGATGATTGGGCAGAAATTGAACAATTGATCGTCGGCAGCTTTCGTCTGATTGCTCCGAAGCGAACGCTGGCGATGTTGGATGACTAGGACCGTTATCCAAAGTCGTTCAATTCATCGGAGATTGTGAAATGGCGACACCCGTTACGGTAACGTGCCCTGAATGCGGCGCGCAGTTGAAGCTGAAGAACCGCGCCAGCCCCGGCAAGAAGAAACCTTGCCCGAAATGTGGCGTCTCGTTTGTGCTCGACACCGACACCGACGAAAGCAGCTACTCCCTAGATTTGGACGCTCGTGGAGCGGCACCGAGCGAGTCACCGCCGATGCTCAAACGCGGCGAACACAGTCGTCCTCGCAAACCCGCACGAGACGATCAAGACACTGACGGCTCAAGCGAAGCAAGCGGCATCCCAGGTTTGGTGGCGAACAATCCCGTGCAAACGGTTCTCGCTGGCGGTGGGTTGTTGGGTTTGGGGATCTTCCTGGCTTACTTCATATTCTTGCCAAGTGTTCCTGCTCCAGCCCCGAATCCAGCGGCAAACAATGTTGCGAGCAATCCACCATCGGTCGCCTCGAACAATTCAACGCCAACGACGCCAGCCCCCGTTAACAACACATCAAATAACTCAACGTCCCCGAACAACAACGTTGTCGCCAACAACACCGTTGCCACAAATTCATCCAGCAACAACTCGACACCGCCATCGCCAAATCCCCCGCGATCCAACAATAGCTCGGCCAATGCAAGTTGGGACGAGATGCAATCGAACGGCTTCGATTTGTTCGCGTCGGTCAATCCCGCCGAAGATGTTCAGCGTGGCAATTGGGAGCGAGACGGCACTGCCATCATCAGCCGAGGCAACGGGATCTTGCCGCTCAAGTTGTAACCCGCAGATGATTACACCGCGATGATCAACTTCAAGCGAGAGACTGGCCATCAGCAGGTCAACGTGATCTTGCCCGTGCCGGGACGTGAGCGGCAGTTCTTGGTCGTCATCGACTGGAAGGGGCAAGGTGATCACGGAATCGAAACGCTTCGCGGGGCAACGCCTGGCCGCAACAACCCCACTAACAACCACACGTTCCAAATCGAAAATGGGAAGGGATACGCCCTACAGGTCGGTGTCAAACACTCTGGCAAGAATGTGTCAGTCAAGGCGAAGATCAACGGCGAATTACTGTTTGATTGGAGGGGTCCTGAAACTGACTTGGATAACCCATACTGGCCAACGAAAAATAAACGTGCGGTCGGCATTAGTTCAGGTTCTGGTAACGGCGGCAATCTGGTCATTCGTTACAGCAAGTTCATCGTCAAACCAAACAGCGACTGGGGTTGGAAGTCACCGCCGAGAGGACTTGCTGTTGTTGGTGCTTCGGGACCGGCTATCGCTGCCAACACGCCTGGAAACACGAACAACACGAACAACTCGAACAAGAGGACGCCGCCGAACAACTCGAACAAGAGGACGCCGCCGAACAACTCGAACAAGAGGACGCCGCCGAACAATAACTCGAACAGAGCGCAACTGGTTTACAGTTGGCTGAAGCAACATCGCGACGCAAAACCATTCTTGTCGACAGCACTCAAGCTGATGTGCGAGAAGTCCGCCCCGAAGCACACCAATTCAAATTCCCCATGGCACTAATCGAAAACTGCCGCTACACGAGCCCCGGATGGCAACCGAACCTCTTGGCCGCGTCGATCTATGTCATCCAGGGAACCCAGATGGAAGACAACAAGATCGTCAAGCAAGCACGTGACGCCCTGAAGTTGTAGATGCCAGAGGTAAGGCATGCGGGTAGACTTAAGTCTACCCGCCCCCGACTTTACGTCAGGGGTTCTCGCGTCTATGTACTACTTGACCTGTACTGCATAGACGCGAGAACCCCCTGAGATAAACTCAGGGGCGGATAGATTCCTAAGACCAAATCTTTAGGATCCGGCTACATCACACCGTAACGCTCTAAGCGACCGTACTCTATCGGAACTTAGCCAATGAGATCACATTGCTGGAACACAGTCGGATTGTTGCTTGTCCTATGGGCGTGCCTTCAGACGTCCGCGGAAGGGCAAGTCCGCTTGGCGACGGATGGTAAGTCGAAAGCGGTTATCGTTGCTGAGGGTTGGCAACCCGTACCAATTTCGGCATTCGCAAGTATCTCGGTGGCTGCGGGCGGTCGCGACTTGCTCAAAGAAGAATTCAACGGACCAAGCGGGCAATCGGTTGAATCGCAAGGTTGGAAGCACTCGACGGGAGCCTTTGCCGTTTCCTATCGGGGCAAGGAAGTGGGATTCGCCGCAAGTGCCAAGTCTGATGGATCGAAGCACAAGGCGGTTGCCATCAAGAACCTGCGCCGTCCGCACACGATCACCAAAGACGCGCCGTTGACGTTGGAGTACGTCGTATCACGGCCTGTCGGCACGAGTCGCGAATCGTGGGCTTATGTCCGCGTTCATACCAAAGATGGAAAACGATGGGCGAATGGCGTCACCGTTGCAAACGACGGAAAGTCATATTTCTACGCCGCTGCCGAACCCAACGATCCCGAGCGCGTACCTCTGCCGGCCGATGCCGGACCTGTTCTGGATTTGAAAATGGTCATGCTACCGACGACCGTTCGCTGGTATTGGCGCAATCATGGCTCGGACGAAGCTTACAAGAAGATCCGACATTGGGGATTGTCAAAACCGGTCACGATTACGGGTGTCATGATCAGCTCGATGAATCACGCCGGCGACACCAACCGCGAGTTGTCGGACGCTCGACTGGATCGAGCGACGGATGACTTAAAGAAGTACCTTGATGAAGTCACGGGCACGGAATTCGAGATCGTTGTCCCTGAGGCGGCACCGAAAGGCAGTTCGAAGATCTTCGTTGGCGACTCACCCGCCGTGCGTCGCTTGCTACCAGATGTTGATTGGAACTCGTTGGGGACCGATGCGATCGTCATCAAGACCGTTGGCAACGACATTGTTATCTCTGGCGGAAAACCACGGGGCAAGGTTTATGCGATCTACACTTTCCTGCAGGATATCGTTGGCTGTCGTTGGTGGGCTCCGAACGAGATAACGATACCGAGCAAACTGAATCTTTCGATACCGCCAACGAACGTTTCTTACGAGCCGCCGTTCAGGATGCGCGTCCACACATCGCGCATCGGCTCGATGCCCGAAGCTCGATCCTGGTTGCGACTGAGTTACGATCTGA